>JALEMK010000126.1 GCA_022768265.1 Erysipelotrichaceae bacterium | reverse complement strand
AGTTTTGTGATGAAGTTCGCAAATATACCAAATTGCCATTATGCGGAGTAGGAGGCTTGAGCGATCCCTCATTTATCGAGGAACAATTACAAAATAATCGGATACAAGCGGTTGCAATGAGCAGACAATTAATAGCAGATCCTAATTGGCCAAATAAAGTTTTTGAAAACCAATTATCCACAATTAAAAAATGTGTGCGTTGCAATAAAGGTTGTTTGGAAGGCTTGATGCATCATAAAGGAGTTAGTTGTATCTTAAATGATTAAGAGGCTGTAAAAAAGAATAAGTTATAGTAGTCACTACAAAACTTTTGCGTTACTGGTATATTTGTTAACGTTTGAAGGAAAGGCTTTAGCTATCATATGTATTTTATGATCTAGTATAATCAAAATATTGAGTACATATATGAATTAGAATAATAAAAGTCAGAAGATATCGTAAATTCTTCTGACTTTTACTGTTTAAGATAAATGAAATGCTCGCTATTCTAATTGTTATTACAGATTCTTTCGATATGTAAAGCCAAATAGCCAATTTCGATATCATCAATTTTTAGTGATAAACCTTTGATTAATTTTTTGATGATGTTAGTAGCGATTAGATAGGAAGTTGGAAAGGCGTTTTTGGTGTATTCATTCATATCGATATGAATTTTTTCTTGTAGTTTGCTACGTGCGACAAGATATTTGATATGGGTCAATAAACGTGAATAGGCTAAGCTATTAACATCAATCGCAAGTTTTAAGGTCTTTTCGATTTCAGCGATCGATTCATTGACCATGGTGATCAACATCATGGATTGTGCTACTTTTTCATCTGTTCTAGCACTATGTAAATGAATCGTGATATATGAAATTTCATCATCATTGACCAAGATATTACAGCTTTCTTGGATATATTTTTTCGCGTTGCAGGCAACTTGATATTCCTCAGGGAATAGAAGCCGAGCTTCATTTTTAAAAGGGTTATTGATGATCATATTGTTTGTGATCCGCTTGATGGCAAAAGCGATATGATCACTTAAAGTTAGTAAGATATTCTCGTCAAAATCGGTAAAATATTTCTTTGCGTCTTGGATGATGGCATCGGCTATTTCAAGATAAATTGGATTGTTTTTACTGATTTGTGATGTGATATCAACACCAGGAGCTTGGATGTATTTAGTTGTGTTTTTTTCATCGATCTTAATTTCCATATTGGTTTTTTTATTGAAACCAATACCTGTGCCAATAAAGATGATTTCCTGCATTTTTTTAGGATCGATGACCAAGATGGCGTTATTGTTGAGAACCTTTCTAACTCGATACATAGTTACCTCTTATTATTTAATCGTAAGGACATTTTCAGTGTGGGTGATTGTTCCAAGTTTAGTTACTTCTAGTTTATTATTATCATCTAAGTTTGTAAATACCATGACGGTAGCGATATCTTTAGCGTTGGCTTGGATATATGGTAGATCAAATTGTAGGATCGGTTCATTTGCTTTGACGCTTTGGCCTTCTTGAACCAAAACTTTGAAGCCTTCGCCATTTAATTTGACCGTATCGATGCCAACGTGGATCAACATTTCTAAACCACTGGCATGTTTTAGACCGATAGCATGTTTAGTAGGGAAGATGAATTCAACAGTTGCATCACATGGAGCAAAGATTTCCCCAGCACTTGGTATAAACATTATACCATCTCCCATCATTTTTGAAGCAAATGTTTCATCAGGAGTGTTAGTGATTAGATCAGCTGTGCCATCAACGATTGCTAGCATCTTAATTTCTTCCTTAAGGCTTTGTGCAGCTTTTTCTTCAACTACTGGGGCAGCAGCTTGATGGGCAGTTGGATTTGCCAGATAATCTTCGATATTAGATTTAATTACTGATACCTTTGGTCCATATATTACTTGAATACCATTGCCTTTGACGATGACCCCAGCAGCACCACTAGCTTTTAAGGTTTCTTGGTTGACTTTGCTACTATCTTTAACGGTAACTCTAAGTCGTGTTGCACAACAATCAAGGTCAGTAATATTATTAGCGTTGCCTAGTCCTTCAACGATCATTTGGGCTTGAGAATTTTGCGTGTTGCCATCTTTTGCTTCTACATCTTTACGGGTATATAGCTTAACTTCGCCATCGCCATCTTCACGACCAGGGGTTTTTAGATCCATTTTCTTGATCAAGAAAGCAAATACCAAGTAATAAACGATGAAATAGACGATACCTACGATGACGATCCAGATCCAATTGGTTTTATCGTTACCTTGTAAGATCCCAAATAAAGTAAGGTCAATCAACCCACCAGAGAAGGTCATACCAACTCCAACATTGAAGATGTGCATCAACATATATGCTAGACCAGCAAATACGCAATGGATGATATATAAAAGAGGAGCAACAAATAGGAAAGTAAATTCTAATGGTTCAGTGATTCCCGTTAACATGCTGGTTAAAGCGGCACTTAATAATAAACCGCCAACGATCTTTTTCTTATCATCTTTCGCACAGGTGTACATTGCTAAAGCAGCTCCTGGTAAACCAAAGATCATCAATGGGAATTTTCCAGACATAAAGCGGGTTGCTTCAACAGAAAATCTTGTTGTATTTGGATCAGCTAATTGCGCGAAGAAGATATTTTGTGCTCCTTCGACCAATGTACCATTGACCATTGCTGTTCCACCAACGGCGGTTTGCCAGAATGGGATATAGAAGACATGGTGCAAGCCAAAAGGAATCAACGCTCTTTCCATTAGCCCATATACCCAAGTGCCAGCATAGCCTGAACCTCTAACGATATCCCCAACAGCATAGATGCCTTCTTGGATCGTTGGCCAGATAAAGAACATCAAGATACCTACAAATAAGTAAGTTACAGCACTGATGATCGGTACAAAACGAGTGCCGCCAAAAAATGATAAAACTTGTGGTAACTCAATCTTATAGAATTTATTGTGTAAAGCTGAGACGCCTAGACCGACGATGATACCGCCAAAGACGCCCATTTGTAATGATTGGATGCCTAAGACAGAAGTGATTGAACCTGCTGGTAAACTAGCCCCTAATCCGGTTAATTCCAATAAAGCACTGATTGATACATGCATGATGAAAAAGGCAATGACAGATGATAAAGCTGCAACTTCTTTTTCTTTTTTGGCCATGCCGATTGCAACCCCCATGGCAAAAATAACTGGTAGATTAGCAAAGACGATATCCCCAGCTTTGCTCATGACATAGAATAACGAATACAACCAAGTTCCTTCACCCATGATACCTGTTAGATGGTAAGCTTCTAACATGGTGGCGTTAGTGAATGAACCTCCGATACCTAGAAATAATCCTGCTACTGGTAAGATGGCGATAGGAAGCATGAAACTGCGGCCTACGCGTTGTAGTACGGCAAAAATTTTGTCTTTCATAAGTTTATCCTTTCTTTAACAGCAAAAAAGGCATTAACGAAAAACCCTTAAACTAGGGAATATATCGTTAATGCCTGATCGAATCAGTAACACGCTGTTATTTGTGCCTATAATATAAACTATTTAAGCGCTTTCGTCAATAGCAAAATAAAAAACCTTTTTACAAAGGTTTAGTTTACAAAATGGTGCGGGTGAAGGGACTTGAACCCCCATGCCTTGCGGCGTCTGATCCTAAGTCAGGTGCGTCTGCCAATTTCGCCACACCCGCATTGCTAAATTATTATAACAATATTTATAAATAAAAGCAATAGTATTTTGCAAACTGTGAAGTGAAAAGGTAAATTCCACTTTAAATTGATCAAAGTAGAAATTAGTCTTCACGAAGTTCAACTTGAATTTACTCTTACAGACTAGTAAATTAAATTCATCAGGCAATATATGGATATGGTGGTTCGTTTTAGATT
>JALEMK010000056.1 GCA_022768265.1 Erysipelotrichaceae bacterium | reverse complement strand
TTTAAGATGGGAGGTATAATAAATGCAAGCATTAGTTGAAACATTATTTGATGTTGTTTATTTAGTTTTAGTTGTAAGCTTAGGTATTATCATGGTAAAAAACAGTCGTGGTAACAAGCAGTACAAATTGTTTGGTATCATGGCCATTACTTTGGGACTAGGTGATTCATTTCACTTGATCCCTAGAGCTTATGCCTTGTGTACGACAGGTTTAGAAAACTTTACGGTTGCATTAGGCGTAGGTAAATTCATTACATCGATCACGATGACAATATTCTATATCTTATTGTATTATGTATGGCGTTATCGCTATAACATCGTAGGTAAAAAAGGATTGACCTGGACGATCTATGGATTAGCTGCTTTACGTATTGGTCTTTGTTTATTTCCACAAAATGGCTGGCTATTAGCTACATCACCACTTAGTTGGGGAATTTATCGTAATATTCCATTCTCATTGATGGGCTTGATCATTATCGTATTATTCTACAAAAGTGCAAAAGCAGCGAATGATTCAAGTTTTAAATGGATGTGGTTAACGATCGTTTTAAGTTTTGGTTTCTATATTCCTGTTGTATTGTGGGCTGATACAATTCCATTGATCGGGATGTTGATGATACCTAAAACATGTGCTTATGTGTGGACCGTATTAATTGGTTATAATGACATGAAAAGGAGTTTAAAATAATGAAAAAATTTATTAATATCGCATTTATTTATGCAATCTTAGCAATGATCAGTGGCGTTTTCTATCGTGAATTTACAAAGTTCATGGGATTTAGTGGGGTAACAAGTTTAGCTTTTACTCATTTACATTTCTTTGTTTTAGGAACGATCGTCTTTTTGATCTTAGCTTTATTTGCGATCAATACTAATTTGTTACAAATAAAAGGAATCAATAAAGCAATTACTTTATATAATATTGGCTTGCCATTTATGGTCAGCATGTTCTATGTTCGTGGCATCGTCCAAGTGTTAGAGCTTGCTTTAAGTTCAGGGGCAAATGCGGCAATATCTGGGATTGCAGGTATTTCTCATATTATATTAGGGGTATCGATCATTTGGTTGCTAACTTGTTTAAAAAAGGTTGAAATAAATAAATAATACTTGAATTTTGATGAATTTTAACTAAAATTTATTAAGGGAAAGTATTATGATCAAAAAAACGTTGAAATTAATTGTTTTAGGAATCATCATAGGGATATTTTTATATCCCTTTTATTGTTGGTATGGTTATGGAATAAATATATTCTTAAATGGTTTCATACAAAACGGACAAGAAATATACCATTATGAGCATGGTGTCATTAGTGTTGGGGCTAAGGAGATAGATCAAGATAAATATTTATTTGCAGAAGATGGCAAGATGATTCAAGGTACATTAGTTACTAAAAATGATCGTTTTGCTTATTTTGGAGAAGATGGCAAGATGATCAATGGTAATGTAGAGATTGATGGTATTAAAGTAAATATCGATGATGAATTTCAACTTACCAAAAATATCCAATTTTTAGAAAATGAAGTAAGGCAACGATTCGCTAAGGAACCTAATGTTAGTTATAGCTTGTATTACCAGGATTTAAATACTGGTCAAATATTGACGATAAATGATCAAACGATGTATCCTTGCTCCATCATCAAAGTAGCTGTCATGGCTAGTGTTTTTGCAGAAATAAGTGCAGGAAACCTTACTTATGAACAATGTCGATCCTATCTTTGGCCAATGATTACTTATAGTGATAATACTTCATATAATATCTTATTAAAAATGCTAGGGGAAGGTGATGGCCTAGCTGGGGCAAAAAAAGTTAATGAAAATCTACGAACATGGGGATGTCTAGATACTGAAATTCATCACGGCTTGTTAGAAGGAGAATTTTATTTTACAGATGGGGCAAGCAACATCGCTAGTCCCAAAGATATAGGTAAGATATTTTCGTTGATTTATGAAGGGAAAATTGCAGGTAGAGAAGAAACTAAGCAAATGATGGAAATACTGTTGGCGTGTGAAGATAATAGTGGTTTGGCTGGAGGTTTAGATCAAAGTGTTGCATATGCTCATAAGAGTGGATGGGCATATGATTATTACCACGATGGTGGCATCATAGGAGATGATTATATCTTAGTGGTATTTACGGATGGCGCGCTTGATCATGAAATGTTGATGCAAGATATATCTAAGATCTTCTGTATTTATGATGAGCAGTTTAATTCGTTGAAAAATACCGCAATAAAAAATACTAACTAAAGGTTAAAACCATAGTTAGTATTTTTTTTATCATAATAGTCTTGTTAAGATGTTTTGTGGTTTAACATTAGGTAATAATTTTTCACCATCAGTATAACCTTCTTCACGATCTTTAAGTTCGGTAATCAAATATTGTCGCAAAGTCTCTATATGCTTTTTGTAGCTTGGGTCATTGATCAAGTTATGTGTTTCTTTTGGATCTTTGTTTAGATCGAAAAATTGTTCGATATTGGTTTGGGTGAACCAAATATATTTCATATTATTGCTTAAGATCCATTGATTACTTTGTTCATGGTCTTTGGCATGTTCGCCATGAAGGTATGGACGATCGATCAGCTTTTCTGTATAAAGTTCTTCTTTTAAAGAAAGACCATCAACATCTTCAGGAATAGGGATGCCAGCGATATCAAGGATCGTAGGCATGATATCTCTTAGTTCAACGTTGCTGTGGGAAATGTGTGGGTTGATCTTTTGGATATTTTTACCAACGTGAATTAGGAATGGGATCTTGGTTGAACCTTCATATGGTAGTACTTTCCTAAATAAACCATGATCAAATAACATTTCGCCATGATCGCTGGTAAAGATGATGATCGAGTCATGGTAGGATTCATCGTTTTCTAAAGCAGTGATGAATCGACCAATCTGATGATCGATATGTGTAATGCAAGCATAGTAACCCGCCATGGCATCATGAACCAATTGATCATCGCTACAACCGTGGATACTGTCCATGATCTTGCCATCACGTTTAGTTAGGTCATGACGTTGCCAATCGCTGCTTGCGGGTTTAGCTAATGGTTTATCCTTGTAAATATCATAATATGTAGCTGGGGCATCAAATGGTGGATGAGGGCGGACAAAACTAGCCATCATAAAGAAAGGACGAGTACGATCGCGAGTTTCTAATTGTCTAATAGCTTCATCAATTACCCAGTTAGTAGGATGATATCTTTCTTCATAGATCCATGGATGAGTGATCCAAGAGTTATTTTCGACCCCCGTACCATTAACATCAAAGGTTGAGCCTAAGATATTTTTCATATCTCGCATATAGTCATCACTATTATTTTGGTGCATCCAGTATGGCAGGGATGCATGACGATAGTGTCCGATATAGCCATCATGCAGCTTTAAGGTTTCAAAGCCACAGCTTAAGCGTGGGGGATGAACGTGCATCTTACCGATACAAACGGTTTGATAACCGTTATCTTTAAGTTCTTGTGCTAACATATGATCGTAGTCCCAATCATGTGCTTCTTGATAACCTACCCGACCATTTCTTTTTGGAGATTTTCCAGTAAATAAAGCTGCCCTTGCAGGAATACAGCTAGGACAAGCGGAATGAGCATTATCGAAAGCTACGCCATCGGCTGCTAGTGTATCTAAATAAGGGGTTTTTACATCGGGATGATCAAAAAAAGACAAGCAATCTCCACGATATTGATCACACATTAGCAAAATTATATTTGGTTTTTTGTTCATAATGATTGATCTCCTTGCAGGATGATTATAGCAAATAATATATGTAAGATAATTACATTAATAAAAAACAACTTGAAAAATATGTAAAATTATAACAAATATTAGTATAATATAAACAAAAGGAGCACTTATATGAGTAATTTTTATCCCGTGATGCTAGTTGAAGAAAAAGAGCATATGATCAAGCTCATCAGTAATATGTTGCCTTGGAAAAGCTATGGTTTTGAGATCGTTAGCGTCGCAAATGGCGAAGATCGTGCTTTGGCATATTATGGAGAATATAAGCACAAGATCGTTTTTACCGCGATCGATCTAAAAAGGGGAAATGGGATATCCTTGATCAAGCAATTAAGGTATCTTGATCAAAGTTTGATCATTGTGGTCATCAGCAATCATGATGATTATGATAATATCCGCAATGCCTTTAAAGCGGGAGCTAATGATTATTTGATCAAAGCTCGATTACGCTATGGGGATATTGCAAGCATCTTGGAACAAGCTAAGGTAAATTTAGCGCAAGATAATAATGAAGAACAAGCTGAAAATTGGTGCCAAAAATTAGAAAGCTATCTAGGACTAATTAGAGATAAACAAAAGATCGATGATGCACTAGTGTATGATATCATCAGGAAACAAACAGAATTTATCTTGTTGAATGAACCATATCGCATCATTTATTTCCGTATGGATAATATCCGTAATTTTAATCGTACGACCCGCCAATATGATAAACCTAGTTGGATGTCGACCGAAGAATTTATTACCATGTTCCAGAATCGTTTGTTATTGCGTGATCAAATTCAATATAAACTAAAAGTTATCATTGAAGATTATTTTAAGGATGTTCCGAAAGCTTTTGTCATTTTTTCGAAAAAGCATAGTGGCTTGATCATCTTGCCAGATCATGATATCGAGTGGCTTAAGGAGAAAACGTTCAATCTTTTACAATTGATCTTTGGCACGATCTTGTGTGAATTTAGTGCGACCATTTCTACGACCTATCAAGGTATAGATGGGTTTGTTGATCATTATAAAGATATCACTAACTATCATGATCATAAATTCTATGATGGTGATATGTGCTTAGAGTTGATGGATGATGATAAAAAATATGAGCATCTGCATGATATCGATGATCATTTCTTAGCGTTGATAGATAATCAACTTTATGATGAGATCATCCCCCTAAAAAATAAGATCATTACCGAAATGGTTGCCTATAATATCTATCCACAAGAAGTCAAAGATTATTTCTGCACTTTGATCACTAAGATCGAAAAAATGATCTTACGTAAAGATATTTCGATGAATTATCCTTTTGATATTT
>JALEMK010000001.1 GCA_022768265.1 Erysipelotrichaceae bacterium | reverse complement strand
GTTGATGCGCAATAGCAAATCCTCCACCTTCGGTTAATTCTTGAGTGAATTCAACAGTCAAATTAGAACCAACTGCCCAATATAAACCTAAGATCAACCCCATGATGATCAACGTTTCAATATTCCCCAATTGTGGGAAACAGAATAATATCAACCAAAAGGCTGTAGAAGCCTGCTGTAACTGAACGTGACCTGTTGTAAACACCGCTCTTAGTTTTGTGATATTTTTAAAACGCACTAGCAATAAATTCATGATAAATGCTATTAATAGTAATAACATAACCTGTGAAAAGGTTCGCCCAAATTGTTCTCCGATGCCTGCTGTAACTGCATTTTGACCAAAATAAGGATCAATTACCATTGCATCTAAATTAAAGCGATCTTTTAAACCAACAAGAATTGGTCTAAAATTATTTACCAATCCACCTGAACCGACACTTAAGATCAAATAACCAACCGTTGCTTTGATGAACCCACTCAAGGCTTCATATAACGGCTTCTTCAGCAATAAATAACCAACCAAAACCATGAAACCAATAAAATAAGCTGGCTGGGTCAAAATATTTTGCGCAAAGAAATTCCAAATATTCATTATAAATTCCATAAAGTTTTTCTCCTCAATTAACTTTCGTATGTTTCCGCAATTTCACTTAATCTTTCAATTGTATCCGCTTTCATTAAATCTGCTAATAAATCTTCATTCATTAAAGTTTCCATCAATTGTTGAATATTATGTAAATGTTCATCATGATCAGCAGCAGCTAAACTAAAAAACAAAATAGCTTTTTTTTCAGGATCACTAGGATCAAAATCTACAGCATTTTTTACCTTCATGAAAGATATCGCACTCCCATGACACCCTTTGGCACCTTCTGTTGAATGTGGCATAGCAACATTCGGAATTATAACAATATATGGTCCATATTTTTTTATACAATCAATGACCGCATCAATATAGACATTTTCAACAATTTTATTTTCCAATAAAGGCTCATAGCTGGCCTTGACAGCATCTTCCCAACTGTCAAAGCCATCTTCAAACCGATAATATCCCTTACTTATTATTTGTTTAAGCATACCTATCTCCGTTTATAAAACTGACCTAAATGGAACATTAGGTTCCTCTTCAAAACAATCTTCAAATCCTCGACGATAATGGTATTCTAATTTATTTTTATCTTGTGGATATACATATTTACCACCAACATCCCAAATAAATGGGTGGAAACGATAATCTAATGTCGCTTTTTTATAATTATAAAGTAAGCTTATTTCTTTTGGATCCGCTTTGAAATTGGTCCAAACATCGTAATGAATAGGAATTACCACTTCGCAGCGTAAAGCTTCAGCCATCCGTAAGATATCAATACTAGTCATCTTATCTTGCATGCCTACAGGGTTTTCACCATATGATCCAAACGCTACATCGATATGATGATCTTTACCATGCTTAGCATAATAGATAGAATAGTGGGAATCTCCACTGTGATAAATATTACCGCCCGGAGTTTTAACCAAATAGTTTACAGCCTTTTCATCCATGTCCATTGGGCACTTGCCCCATAAATCTTCACGATCAGGACCTTGTGAATCAGTAGTTGTGATACAGGTACGATCAAAGGAATCTAAAACCACAATTTCGATATCCTTAATTTTAATGATATCTCCAGGCTTTACTGTAATGCATCGATCCGCAGGTACACCCCACTTTTGCCATAACTCAACTGATTTTTTAGGACCAATAAAAGGCACTGGAATTTCACAACCATTTTCATCGATAGTCATCATCTTACTTTGAATAACATGTGCAGCATATTCTGCACTCATATGATCTTGATGATAGTGTGTTGCTAAAACAGCATCAACTTGTTTGATAGCAAAAGGATCGATTACAAATGGTACTGCACGAAGATTAGGTTGCATATTGCGACATCCACACATATTAGCCATTTGATGTCCAACTTTCATCTTGCCATCTCCATGAGTTCGTTTACCATTACCTGCCCAAAGATCTATGGTGATGTTTGCACCACCTGGAGTTTTAAACCAAATTCCTGTACATCCTAACCACCACATTGCAACATTATTTGGTTCAACAACTTCATTTTCGATTTCTTCATTTAACCAAGTGCCCCATTCTGGAAATGTTCCTAGAATCCACTTTTCTCTTGTAATTTCATCGATCTTACTCATTTTATTTTTCCTTTCTCATTTCAGTATTAAGACGTCTTTTTTACTACACTGAAATAATATTATATTTTTCACAATTAAACAATTGTGTTTTACGAACAGTTTTCCCTTTTTATGAATTTTATTAAAATGTTAGCGTTTTTATTTTGTTTTTATGAATTTTTACTGAGCATTTATCTTGATTACTATTCATAAAAATCCTATAATATGCATATATACGATCAACTTCATTCATAAAGATCAAATATGCTATAAAAGCAATAACGGAGGAAAACATGAAACGATTATTCAACAGCTTTGCTATCGATCATCAAACTCGCAAGATTTTTATCATTGCAATATATAGTGCTTTCTTAATCTTTAACATTTATAATATTGTGATCACCCCATCCATTGAAGGAAAAATTTCATATTTCTTATTAACATTAATCATCTTAGGAATTGCAATTTATGCTGAATATCTACGCAGCTTATATTGCAAGATGATAAAAGCCTTAACTATAGAAGGAGATCTTGCTAAAGCGTTAACCTTAAAAATGCGACTAATAAAAAAGGATAAATTACACAATTATCAAAAATCACTACTAATCTTTGACACTTTATATAATTTAGATTGTGACCAGCATCAAAAAAACATCGATTTATTACAAGCAAATCAACGTTTTTTCCAAGGATCGCTTGACTATTTATTAATTAGAAACTACACTTACTTTATCAGTTATTACTATTTAAATAATCGCAGCTTACTAAAAACATATTATGATAAACTTCTGCACTTAAAAGACGCAAAAATAAAAGGACAAAAAGTTAGCCCACTATATAATTGGGATCTTTTAGAAGCTATATATCAACTGGCACTCAAAAATTACCGTAAATCTCATACCTTTTTCAAAAACACCGATACCACTAATCTAAATAATCGCGAATTAGCATTATACCATTTAGAATACGGTCGTTGTCTATGCAAATTACAGCGTTATGCTCAAGCAAAAAAACAATTGCAAAAATGTTGTGAAACAGCAAACACCGCAATATACAAACAGAAAGCTTTAGATCTTTTAAAACAACTTACAGCATGAAGCAATGATTTTATTTAATCACCAATATTTAAGTTAAATGGATGTAAATCCACCACAATTAACACTAGAAACGGAGAACAACATGAAAACCAACAAAGAAATAGTAAATAAAAGAAGAAACGATATCATGCATATCATCCAAAACCAAGGGTATGCTAATGTTGAAAATCTTGCTCATCATTTTAATGTCTCTTGCTTGACAATTAGAAGAGATCTACAATTTTGGGAAGAAAAAGGAGCTATCGAAAAATATTATGGCGGAGCAAAATTAGTTCAAAATTTTGTAGAAAATGATTATGCTACATCCAATGAACCATATAAACATGCTATCGCTAAATTTGCTGCACAATTTGTAGAAGACGGTGATACGATCTTTATAAATACCAGCTCCACCGCACTTTTGGTAATCAAATACATTCGTCACAAAAAAGTAACGATAATCACCAACAACGCCAAGGCCATTTTTATGGATCACGACCCTGCTGTAACCATCGTCCTAACTGGCGGTGAATTACGCATTCCTAAAGAAAGCATGGTTGGCGACTTTGCTTTAAATAATCTACAAAAAGTTAACGCAAATAAAAGTTTTTTAGGATGCAGCGGTATTTGTTGTGAAAACGGAATGTCTACTGCTATTTTGCAAGAAGTAAGCATCAATGAAACGATGGTTCAGCGCACTAAAGGAAAAGTATTCATCTTAGCGGATGCAACGAAGATCGGAATAACACATAAATTCAATGCCACCAGCATCAATAACATTACCCATCTAATAACTGATAAAAGGGTCGATGATACAATGATCGACGAATTCAAACAAAAAGGGATTCAAACCTATCGGCTAGATCCTATTTATCCCCAAACATAAAAAGATCCTTACGCAATTGAAGTGAACCCAATTTGTTGGACACTTAATTAAATTTATTTTTAAGCAGTTATTAAGGATTGATTCCTGTATTGGGCAGGAGTTAGTCCTTTTAATTTTACTATAATTCTTTGGTTATTATAATAATCAATATATTCAACCATCGCTTTCTTTAAATCATCTAATGTTTTAAAACTATATTCATGCCCATAAAACATTTCATTTTTCATCTTACCAAAGAAATTTTCCATTGGAGAATTATCTAAACAATTGCCTTTTCTTGACATGGACTGTTTAATTCCTTTTTCTTTAAGCATTTTATGATATTGTTGCATTTGGTACTGCCAGCCTTGATCTGAATGAAAAATAAGATCACGCAAGTTATCATATTTATCAAATGCTTGTTTGAGCATATCTTTTGTCTGATCAAAATTCGGACTTGCTGATATATTGAACGATACTATTTCGCGATTATGTAAATCTAATATTGGTGATAGATAAAGCTTGCCTGCTGATATATGAAACTCTGATACATCTGTAGCCCATATTTCATTGCATCTTGTGGTATTGAAACTTCTCTCATAATATGTCTTATGATTTTCTTCATCTACTACTTTATTAAGTAATAAATTTTTTGTTGTACCATTCATATCGCCTTTATATGATTTATATTTTGCTTTAGGTGTTTTTCCGTATAATCCCATTATAGACATTAATCGTTTGACTTTCTTATGATTGATCGTATAACCAATATTCCTTAGCTCCAAAGTTATTCTACGATAGCCATAGCGTTCCTTATGAGCATAAAAGATATTGATGATATCGTTCATGATTTCATCATTTTTCATATCCTTGTCAATCTTTGATAATGTATAGTAATAAGTTGAACGTTTTAATCCTGATATTTTAAGAAGAATCTTTAATGGGTATTTAAGCT
>JALEMK010000117.1 GCA_022768265.1 Erysipelotrichaceae bacterium | reverse complement strand
GATATAAACGAAAACCTGCAGCAATGACCTTAAATTTTTTGTTATATTGATCGGTATAATGTTGTTTTAGCAAAGGGAGATAAGTTAGGGCTGCTTTGCTGGGAATGACCAAGATATGATCACCATCACCAACACAATCGTAATTAATGATAAGTTTAGCTTTGGTAAAATGCTGTTTATTTAAACGTGAAGAGCCAATTAGTCCTTTTTCTTCATTATCAAAAAAGACGAAAGCGATATCTTCGTGATCTTTAAAATGATCGATCATTTCAATGAGCGTGATGATACCAGAAGTGTTGTCATTAGCGTTGTGTTTGTTAGGATAACCAAAAATAGTGGCATATATAATAATTAGCACGGCCATATCTGCGATGATGTCGATTAGAAATTCATCGATATTAAATGCCCATAATCCTAAACGTAAAATTGTGATAAAAGCAATGAATAACAGGATGATGAAAAAATTGTATAGCAGCATCATCCATAAATTGGTAGGAAAACATAGATTAGGAAAAGGCAGCCAGGCACAGGTATCATAATGAGCGGTTAGGATGATCTTCGCTTTTTCGATATTGCCGATGATGATATTGCGGTTTTTGATAATGTGCCCGCTGCTTTCGATATGGATAGGTAAATGTTCTTGCAGTAAATTGATAAAAGCTGTTTTTTCTTTAAAGCTTTTGCGGCGTTGATAGTTTGCTAAGATTTCTTGGGATAATTTATTCATGTCATACCTCTATTGAAAATCAGTGATCGGAAATTTAATGGCTGCTGGTCCTCCGTGCTCAGCTCTTACGTATACCAAAAAATAGATATGGTCATCATAGACCAAGATATTATTTTTGGGCGTTGGTAAAAGATGAACATAGTTATCGCCGTCGGTAAAGATCGTTTCTTGGTTTTTGGCGTAAAAATCTTCAAGCTTTGTCTTATCTAAATCAAAAGTATCAATGATTTCTTGGTAGCTTAATACTTTAGGAATGTTCGTATCAATCATTTTGAAGATGCCTCGTTTGCTACCTCCAGCTTCATGTATTATTTCGTTATCAATGACGGCCAAAGATAAGTAGTCATTTGTATCGATATTCGCAATTATATGTTTGCAATTTATTCGTTGATACTGATGGCCAATAGTATAGCCAAAGGTGTCATAAAATGAAATGTTTTTAGTTATTGGACTATTTTGTCTAAAAAAACTTATATCACAATCTGGAAAATAAAGGTAATCGCTAGTTACTTCTGAACAAATGTCATGAGGGAAATAAGATCTTACAAGAAAATATTTTAAATCATAAGTATCTTGGAGATAAGCATATGAGTATTGAAGATTTGCTTCGTCGACTTTATTTATTTCCTCTTGAGCTTTGAGGAGATGGTCGATTATTTGTTCCTGCAGGGTATTGATAAATGTAAGCGAAACAGCTTTATTTTCATCATTAAACATAAAGATCTTCCTCAGCGAATGAAGACCATAGAAATGATATTCTTGATCATCATCACTTTGTGGAACAGTCAAAGAACATTCATATACATCATTGCTATAAGCATCAGGATGATTACGATAATTTTTGATTTTTAGGTAAGCATAGCGTTGCTCATGATTTTTTTCGTAAGAGAACCCATAGCTTAATTCATAGGTGCGATAGATCCTATAGTAGGGATCAGTGAGCTTTTGGATCCATATTTCATTGGGGATCGTTGCATTGGTTGGATTATCAAAGTGCAAGGCTTCAAAGTTGGGATCGATCGTGATATTTTGCTCGTCTAGCCAAATCTTATCAACATGAACATAATGATATTCTGTTTCTTCATATGAGGAATAACTTGGAGATAATGATGGCGTTATCGTCGTGGTGGGTGTTGATTCATTGCTAACTTGTTCAGTTTGAGGTTGACAGCCAGTCAATATGCAAAGACAAATGATAATTATTATTTTCATAGTGATTTCCTCTGTAAATATTATAACTTAAATCTTCCATAACTCATTGACAATTAAATAGCACGCTATTAAAATAATATAGCACGCTATGTAATGGAGGCTAATATGCAAGATAAGAAAAGACTGGGTTATATGATCAAAAAACTACATCTGAAGATGGATAAGCATTTTAAAGAAACCTTAGCATCGACGGATCTAACACAAAGTCAAGCAGAACTGCTGTTGTTTTTGCATCGTAATCAAGATAAGGACATGACACAAAAGGATATCGAAACTTATTATCATATCTCAAATCCTACGGTAACTGGCTTGATCAACCGTTTAGAAAACAAGGGGTATGTCAAACGTGTGGTTTCCAAGGAAGATGCGCGAAAAAGGATCATCATAGAAACCGCAAAAGCCAAAGAATTACATAGCTTTATCAAAGGCCGAGCCACGGCTTTTAATAATAAACTATTAAGCTGTTTAGATGATGAACAACAACAGCTTCTGTTGGATCTGCTATGGCAGGTCTTGGAAAGTATGGAAGGTGAGGATATATGATCAATACTTTGGTTAAACAAATAAAAGATGTTAAAAAAGCTAGTATCTTAGCGCCTTTATTTGTCAGCATCGAAGTTCTTTTGGAAGTGTTGATTCCTTTTTTGATGTCTAAGATCATTGATCTAGGGGTTGAACAACAAAATATGCGGATGATCTTGATCTTGGGAGCGCTAATGATCCTAGCAGCTTTTGCTAGCTTGGTGGCAGGTGCACTTAGTGGAAAATATGCCGCGTATGCATCAGCTGGTTTTGCACGTAATCTAAGACAAGCCATGTATCATAATATTCAAACATTTTCTTTTGCGAATATCGATAAATATTCTACGGCTGGATTAGTAACTAGGATGATGACCGATGTTACCAATGTGCAAAATGCCTATCAAATGATCATTAGGATCTGTGTCAGAGCCCCACTTATGTTGATTAGTGCGATGACCATGGCCTTTTTGATCAATGATGAGCTAGCAATGATCTTTCTAGGTGCTGTGATCTTTTTAGGCTTGGTGTTATTGGTGATCATTCGCTTGGCTTATGGTTATTTTGAAAAAGCTTTTAAACAATATGATAATTTAAATGCTGAAGTTCAAGAAAATGTCACAGGGATCAGAGTGGTTAAGGCCTTTGTTAGAGAAAAGTTTGAAACAGCTAAATTTAAAAAAGCTTCTAAGCAAATCTATGATCTATTTATGAAAGCGGAAAGTATCTTGGTATTTAATGCGCCGTTCATGCAGTTTACGATGTATGCATGCATCATCTTGTTAAGCTGGCTTGGAGCGAATATGATCGTGGTTGGTGATTTAACGACCGGTCAATTGATGAGCTTTTTTACCTATACCAATAATGTCTTGATGAGCTTGATGATGATTTCAATGGTGTTTGTCATGGTATCGATGTCGATCGCTAGTGCAAAACGTATCTGCGAAGTTATCAATGAAAAGACAACGATCTATAATCAAGCCGATCCGATCAAGGATGTAAAAGATGGGTCGATTGAATTTGTAAATGTTGGTTTTAGTTATGATCCGCAATGTGAAGAGCCGGTCTTGGAGGATATCAACATCAAGATTGCTAGCGGAATGACCGTAGGGATCATTGGGGGCACAGGCAGTGCCAAAAGTACTTTGGTTTCTTTGATCCCACGATTATATGATGTACAAACAGGAAGTGTAAGGGTAGGTAATGTTGATGTACGTGATTATGATCTAGATGTTTTGCGTAATGAGGTCAGCATGGTCTTACAAAATAATGTCTTATTTTCAGGAACGATCATTGAAAACTTACGGTGGGGCGATGAACAAGCGAGCTTGGAAGAAATAAAACATGCTTGTAAATTAGCTTGTGCCGATGAATTCATCAATAAATTTTCTGATGGTTATGATACCTATATCGAACAAGGAGGAACCAATGTTTCTGGTGGTCAAAGACAACGGCTATGTATCGCAAGAGCGTTGCTTAAAAAACCGAAGATCTTGATCTTAGATGATTCTACTAGCGCTGTTGATACCAAGACTGATGCGATGATCAAAAAAGCATTTAGGGAAGAAATACCTAATACGACCAAGTTGATCATTGCGCAACGGATTTCTTCGATCGAAGATGCCGATATGATCATCGTGCTAGATGATGGTAAGATCAATGGCGTTGGCAATCATCAAAGCTTGCTGGCAAATAATAAGATCTATCATGATATCGTGATGATGCAAAAGAAAGGAGGCAGCTTCCATGAGTAGGATGCGCGGATTTAAACATGGAACAAAAGTTAAAGATCCAGGTAAGATCTTAAAAAGGATCATAGCTTTGGTTTTTGCCAAACATAAATTGCAATGTTTATTGGTCTTTGTTTTCATCATCATCAGTTCTTTGGCTGGGGTGGCTGGCAGCTTGTTTATCAAGCGATTGTTTGACGTATATATCGTGCCGATGCTTGGGCAAGATGTCGTGGATTTTGCACCTTTATTGATAGCTTTAGGGCAAATGGCCATGATTTATCTAATAGGTATCATTAGTACCTTTAGCTATAATAAGATCTTAACTTATGTAACACAAGGGGTATTAAAAGAGGTAAGGGATAACTTGTTTACCCATATGCAGACCTTGCCAATCAAATATTTTGATACTCATGCCCATGGGGATATCATGAGCATCTATACGAATGATACGGATACCTTGCGGCAAATGATCTCACAAAGCATTCCGCAAGTGATCGTGTCGCTTTGTACGATCATTGGGGTGCTGGTTTCCATGTTTAGCATCAGCATTCCTTTGACGTTCATCGTTTTATGCATGGTGATGCTTGTGCAAGTTGTAACGAAATTGGTCGTTAGAAAAAGTGGACATTATTTTGGGAAACAACAAGCTAACTTAGGTAAGACCAATGGTTTTATCGAAGAGATGATGACAGGGCAAAAGGTCATCAAGGTGTTTACCCATGAAAAACAAAGCATGGAAGCTTTTGATAAGATCAATGATGAATTATTTGAAAGCGCGTATAAGGCCAATACCTACGCTAATATCTTAATGCCGATCTTAGGTAATCTAGGTTATTTAAGTTATGTTTTATGTGCAGTATTTGGGGGATTGTTGACGATCATGCCGCATAGTGGGTTGACCATTGGGGGCTTGGCTGCTTTTTTACAGCTAAATCGTTCTTTCAATATGCCGATCAATCAGATTTCACAACAATTAAATAGCGTTATCATGGCCTTAGCTGGAGCAAAACGTATCTTTGATCTTTTAGATGAGCAACCAGAGGATGATCAAGGTAAGGTTACTTTGGTCAATGTTGAGGAAAAAGCTGGCGAACTAGTTGAAGTACAGCAGCGTACAGGTATGTGGGCATGGAAGCATCCTCATGCAAATGGTGAGGTAGCCTTGGTGTTATTACAAGGTGATGTACGGTTTAGTAAAGTGGATTTTGGTTACAATGATGATAGGATCATCTTACATGATATCAATATGTTTGCTAAGCCGGGACAAAAAATAGCTTTTGTAGGGGCTACAGGAGCAGGAAAAACAACGATTACCAATTTGATCAATCGCTTCTATGATATTCAAGAAGGCAGCATCACTTATGATGGCATTGATATCAAACTGATCAAGAAGGATGATCTACGCCGTTCTTTAGGTATGGTCTTACAGGATACCCATTTATTTACAGGGACGATCATGGATAATATTCGTTATGGTCGTTTGGAAGCTAGCGATGAAGAATGCATTGCCGCTGCAAAATTGGCAAACGCGCATGATTTTATCAAACATCTACCACAAGGCTACGATACGATGTTAAGTGGTGATGGAGCGAGCTTATCGCAAGGACAACGCCAATTATTGGCCATTGCGCGGGCGGCTTTAAGCAATCCTCCGGTCTTGATCTTAGATGAAGCAACATCTTCGATCGATACCCGTACCGAAGCTATCGTACAAAGCGGGATGGATAAATTGATGGCAGGTCGTACCGTATTTGTGATTGCCCATCGTTTATCAACGATTCAAAATAGTGATGTGATCATGGTATTAGATCAAGGAAGGATCATTGAACGTGGTAATCATGATGATCTAATTGCGCAACACGGAACATATTACCAATTATATACCGGAGCCTTGGAATTAGATTAGGCAATTAGCTCTTTATCAAAGGATAAAGGGCTTTTTTTAAGGACTAGACACAAAATATCATGTTTATCTTTTAAAATTGGGATATAATTAATAAAGATCAAGAGGTAAAGGTATGAAAACAAAAAAAATTGTTAT
The DNA here is from genome assembly GCA_022768265.1 of Erysipelotrichaceae bacterium. GTDB lineage: Bacteria > Bacillota_I > Bacilli_A > Erysipelotrichales > Erysipelotrichaceae > JALEVB01. Next base: position 39,886 of record JALEMK010000117.1, on the reverse strand, counting down.
TGTTGATATGGTAAATGGTTTTGTCAAAGAAGGGGCTTTGCATGATCCAAGGATCATGGATATTACAGAGAACATCAAGTCTTTGCTTGCCCATAAGCAAGATCATGGCATCATAGTTTTGGAAGATTGTCATGAAGAAGGTTGCGCAGAATTTAATAGTTTTCCGCCGCATTGTATCAAAGGGACATCTGAGGCTAAGACGATCGATGAATTGCAATATGTCTTCGATCTAGAAAATTTTGAAGCTTGTGTGCAAAAAAATTCTACCAATGGCTTTTTTGCGATGAAAGAAGCAGACTTATTAACAGCTGATGAATATATCTTAGTAGGTTGTTGTACCGATATTTGTGTTGCGCAATTAGCGATGACCTTAAAAGTATATGGCAATGATGCCAACGAACCTAAAAAGGTCATTGTGGTCAAAGATGGGGTAGCTACTTATGACGCTTTCAATCATGCGGCTGCAGAATATGATGAAGCAGCTTTTAAGCTGATGGGCATAGCGGGCGTAGAAGTTAAGAGCTTAGCGGAAATATTGGAGGACTGATCATGCGTAACTTAACGATGTTGATGGATTTTTATGAACTCACGATGGCTAATGGTTATTATAATCTAGGCTTAAAGGATGAATGGGTCGTCTTTGATTTATTTTATCGCAAGAATCCAGATAATGGCGGCTTTGTCATTGCCGCAGGTTTGGAACAAGCGATTGATTATTTGCTTAACCTTAGCTTTAATGAAGATGATATCGCTTATTTACGATCAAAGCATTTATTTAGTGAAGATTTTTTAGCTTATCTGAAAGACCTTAAGTTTACGGGTAATGTATATGGGGTCAAAGAAGGCACCATCGTTTATCCTAATACGCCTTTGTTGACGATCGAAGCTCCGCTTTGTGAAGCGCAATTGGTAGAAACGATGTTATTGTTGACGATCAATCATCAAAGCTTGATTGCAACCAAAGCTAATCGAATCGTAAGAGCTGCTAAAGGGCGTACGGTGATGGAATTTGGGGCTCGTCGAGCTCAAGGTTATGATGGCGCGATCTATGGAACTAGGGCCTGCTATATCGGAGGGGTTGGTTCTACAGCTACGGTCATTGCGGATCAGATGTTCGATGTGCCAGCAGTAGGAACGATGGCCCATTCATGGGTACAATATTTTGAAAGTGAATATGACGCTTTCAAGGCTTATGCTGAAATATATCCAACGAATTGTGTGTTATTGATCGATACTTATGATGCGATCAATAGCGGGGTACCTAACGCTATCAAAGTAGCGAAAGAAGTTTTAGAACCACAAGGTCATAAATTGTTAGGAGTTCGTTTGGATAGCGGGGATCTAGCTTATCTATCGAAGAAAATTAGGATGATGTTAGATGATGCAGGTCTAGAAGATACCAAGATCGTCGTTTCTAATAGCATCGATGAATATTTGTTAGAATCTTTATTTGATCAAGGGGCGATGATCGATAGCTTTGGGGTTGGTGAAAGAATGATCACCAGCAGCAGTGAACCAGTTTTTGGGGGCGTATATAAGATCGTAGCCAAAAAACAAGATGACAAATATCAACCAAAGATCAAGATCAGTGAAAATGTGGATAAGATCACTAATCCTGGCTTTAAATGGACCTACCGAGTATATGACCAAAATGGTATGGGCATGTTTGACTTTTTAGCCTTGGCCGATGAAAAGATCGATATCCAAAGCTTAGAATTAGTTGATGAAAATAAACCATATAAGAAAATTACCATCGATCCATCATGGTATGTAGAAAAAATACAATATCAGTTTATCAAAGATGGGGAGCTGATCTATGAATTACCAACGTTAAAACAAATTCAAGATGATGTGAAATTAAATCTTGCGAAAGTATGGGATGAAGAAAAACGTTTCTCATTCCCGCATAAACATTATGTCGATCTAACGCGTAAGCTATATGATGTCAAATGTGAGATGTTGAAAAATTATGAGGGCAAAAATTAATGAATATCGTTTTTATTGGTAGCTTTAATCCTGTTACCAAGGCGCATATCATGATTGCCAAGGAAATCTTAAAACAAAAAGATGTGCAAAAGATCATCTTTGTGCCCGTATCTGATCATTATGATAAGGCTAGTTTACAAACTGCTAGTTGGCATCGCCAACAGATGTTGCGTTTAGCTTGTACGGATAGGATGGTCGTTAGTGATATCGAGGATCGCTTGGCCAAGCAGCTTGGACGTCAACCTAAGACATATGAAACCCTATGTGCACTAAGTCAAGAATATCCCCAATTGACCCTATTAATCGGAATGGATAACTATTGGGATTTTCCTACTTGGTATCGGGTTGATGATCTATTAAGCCAGTTCAAGGTCATGGTCTATCCGCGAGGGCATAAGGATGAAGATGTGACCACTTCGCCTTTATATCCTAAATATCACCAAAGCTTTATTTTTATCGATCCGATCCAAGTTAGCGATATTAGCGCTACTAAGGTTAGAGCTGCTTTGCAACAACAAGCGGATGTCCATGCGTTATTGGATGAAAAGGTCATTAACTATATTTTAGAACATAAAGAGGAATTAAATTATGAATAAACAATTAAGGGAATTTGAGCAAGAGCTAGACCTGCATATTGAAAAGATCGCTGCAAAGATCAAGAAAGTTTATGAAGATAGTCATAGCAATGGTTTTGTGATCGGAATGAGCGGTGGCATCGATTGCGCAACGGTCATGGCCCTTTGTCATCATGCCAATGTTCCTGTTATTGCATTTACGATGCCTTATGAAGCTAATACTTCTAAGCAACGTATCAAGGGCATGGATGATGCAAAGGCGTGCTGTGATAAGTTCCATGTACCATTATATACTTTGGATATTTCGCAAAGCGCCAATGTTTTGATCGATCAGGTAAATAATACTTTATCTCAAGAGCTGATCAACGACGAAAAAGTTCGCTTAGCTAAAGCTAATGTCTTACCACGGATGCGGATGATCAATTTGTATTATGTAGCACAATTGACCAATCGCTTGGTTATTGGGACGGGTAATTTATCGGAAATCGTGATGGGATATTTTACCAAATGGGGTGATGGTGCCAATGATTTTAATCCGATCAAGACTTTATGTAAGACCCAAATTTATATGATTGCGAAAAGATTAGGGGTTCCGCAAGCAATCATCGATAAGCAACCATCAGCTGATTTATGGGATGAACAAACGGATGAAAAGGAAATGGGGCTAACTTATGCGCAGATCGATAACTATATTACTAGCGGCGAAGCTAGCGAAGAGGTCAAAGCGAAGATCAGTGCAACCTTAAGACGTAATAAGCATAAATATGAAGTCAATATGTTTGAAGATCTAAGCGATAAGCCATGGATCAAACAAGCTTTAGAAGCTTAAGATGACAAAAAGGGGATATGAATGTTTAAAAAAATATTTTTGATAGGGGCTTTACTAGTAAGTGTTTGCGGATGCAGTGCTGAAGAAGATTTTGCCAAACTGCCTACCTTAGAACTAAGTGAGATGATGAACATCCAAAAGATGAGCGATTATTATAGCGATCAGCAGGGAATTGATGAAAAACAAGCTATGCAAACCTTATTAGCAACTAATCAAGATCGTGATCTTACTGCCAACAATTATCGCATCATTACCCATCGTTTGACGCAAGATGAGCATAATTTGACTTTGCAGGCTTATTGTTTGATGGCTAGCGATGATAATGAAAAGATCCAAGAGATCCTATTTGTGGATGTTGATGGTACAGATATTAAGATCGATAAAAACGCTGATGAAAATAGCTTTAGTTTTCACATGGCTACAGTAGAACCAACAGGATCGTCTCACTATGTTTTAAAAGATGCTCATACCATTGACTATGCTTTAGATATTACTTATCTAGAAATAAATCCGGATGATATCACGGTTGATATCCAAAAAGATAGTAATGATGGTAAGCTAGAAATAGCTTTTGCAAGCAAGGTTGATCAGCAAAGTGCTCTTTGCGTACAAGCGCAAGGAACGATATCCTTAAAAGATAAATAAGCAAAGACCATATGATCGTAGTTATCATATGGTCTTTTTGTTAGGATTTATTTAATGATGATCAGGATAATGCTGATCAAAGATAAAGTAATGAAGATCAAGCAATCAAATCTAGCTAATAAAGTAAGAAACTTAGAAGTTAAGGGCTTGTTTTTAAAAATGTTCTCAGCATTTATGAAAACTAAGATGATCATTAGGCTATAGTAATAGCTTTGATTATTGGTATTTTGGTAATAATAAGCAAATACATAGCTTAAAGCTACTAAGGGAATAAGACATAGGGCAAGGGTTTGAAACCAATGATAGAATTTGTTGTTAGACATAGTAATTGATCCTTTCTACTTTAATAAGAAGATAAAAATAATATTGATAGTTAGACTAAATAAAATGATAGCGAAGACATACATGATTTTTTGATAAGGTCGTTTGCCTTCTTCCCGATATACATCGCAATCATTTAATTGTTTGCCTTCCAAAAACGCCAAGATCTCTTTATAAGTTTGGATCTGGTGAGCTTTCTTGAGTTTTTCTGCATAAGTGGCGACAACCACGGCCAAGACATATATCAACAGCCAGATGACAAAACCAATCCTTCCTAAAAAGTGTACTAATGGCAAGGGTAAGACGATGCTAGCAATCAATAAGATGCCAAAGATAATGCTGATGTGTTTGAAGCGATGGATGTCTTCTTGTTTGACATATGTTTCGATCAGTTGTTTATCTTGTTTTAACATTTGATCAATGCTAGTATCGAAAATGTTCGCTAACAATAATAAGCTGTGGATGTCGGGATAGTTCTTATCATTTTCCCAATTCGATATCGTTTGGCGCGAAACATATATCATATCTGCTAGCTCATCTTGAGATAGCTTTTTTTGCGTTCGAAGATTTTTAATGTTTTTTCCTAGTTCCATGATGGGCTCCTTATGTTAAAATCTTATACCAAGATCATTTTTTTGTCTGTCAAAAGTTTTTGACATGGCTATTTTTAGGCCATAATAATACTCATTGCCATTGTTTAAGCTTTTGAGTACAATGTTATATATCATAAGGGGTGAATTGTTTTTGAAAAACCTAGGACTATTGATATGCGGGTGGATCATGATCTTACTGAAAGGAATACTTCCGCCAAATTATCTATATATTTTATGTAATACCATCGGGATGATCTTATTTACGCTCGCTATTGATAATTTATTGAGTCAATTCTTAGCGAAGTATTTGCGCTTGAGCAAGATAACCCAGTTCTTTTTGTTAGCTATTATCATGGGGATCTTAAATGTGCATATCGTTCATTTTTTAGGCAGCTTTGTGGTCTTTGTTAATGAGGATCGTAGCTTGATGATGGTAGTTACTTCTTTTTTGGTAGATCTGGTTAGTTATGTGCTATATTGGTTAGGCTTTTATAGCTTAGCTAAAGCATATGCCTTGATCGATAATGAGCATAGCGAAGTGATCGAAAAGATGGGAATGATCCAATTAGATCGCAATGTCTATAATTTATATCTGCGTTTATCTTTTCCCAAGACTAGTGTGGTTTGGAATTTTATCATCGTGTTAACGGTATGTACGTGGGCCATCAATAACTATAGTGCATTTAGTACCTTGTTAAGTTGGTTATTCTTTGGCTTTTTCGTGATGGTCATTAATTTGGTAGGCTTTAATTTTATTTGGTTAAATTATGAAAACAATATTGGTCAATATATCATCTTTAAACGTTATGAGACCTTGGATAAAACCGAAAGCGATGATATCCCGGTATATCTAGATGAAAATCGTTTAGAATTTGCCTTGGAGCATATCTTGACCCAAAAGGAACATTATAAAAGTGAGGAAGATCTTAATATTCCTTTTCGTAAAAAAGATATTGGGTGGATCTTAGTTAATGCTTGTTTGATCTTGATGGCAGGGATGGCTTTAAGGGTATTTGAGATGTATTATAGTTTGTTGATCGCTAGTGGTGGTGCTTTATTTGATTTATCTACAACTTGGTTGTTATCGCAAGTAGGGATCATGACGTGTATTTATCTGAGCGTATATCTAGGCTTTAAAGGTGTTATCAGCAATAATAAGCTTTTTGGGATCTTGGTGATTGCGCCATTATTGGTTAGAATGTTAGGCTTCATGCTGTAGGGGTTGATGATGAGCGATAAGAAGATAGCTATTGTGGCCTGTTCCGATCCGATTAGTGATAATACCCGTATGATCTTAAATGAGCTGATCGCATGTTTAAATGAGCTAGATCTCGCTGCGCTATTAGCTCCAACGGTTCTAGATCCCAGTGAAGATCCTGGCTTGTTGATCGCTCATAAGGCGCAAAACTTGAATGCTTATTTTGCAGATGATGATATTAAAGCCATCTTTGATATTTCTGGCGGTAATCTAGCCAATACGATCATACCTTATTTGGATTATTCGGTATTAAAGAGGAAACATAAGCCTTTTTTTGGTTATAGCGACCTTACGAGCATCCTAAATGCCATTTATGCTAAGACTGATAAACCAACTTATCTATATCAGCTAAGAAATATTTATCAGGATAAAAGTAAAATGCAAAAACAGGCATTTGCGAACATGGTAAATAATGTCGATCTATCTTTATTTACGATCAAATGGCGCTTTATTCGCAAAGAACAAGTAAGTGGGATCATGATAGGCGGTAATATCCGTTGTTTTTTAAAGCTAGCGGGGACTCCCTATATGCCTAAGTTAGCAGATAAGATCTTATTTTTAGAAAGTTATGGAGGAGAATTAGCTTTGATCCAAAGCTTTATGGCACAGCTTAAACAATTGCCGGACTTTGCTAAGTTAAAAGGGATCGCGTTAGGAACATTTACCATGATCGATAAGCAAGGACAAACCGCGAAGTTAATTACAATGGTAGCAGATATGATCCAAGAATATGATATGGCTTTATTAAAAACAGAAGATGTAGGGCATGGGGTAAATGCTAAGTGTTTGATCATTGGGCAAAACTATAACTTACAAAAAGCTGAAAATGACGAAGGAATCGCTTGATTCCTTTTTTGTTGATCATCTAGCACCTAATGAACCTTGTTAGATATCATAAAAAATCGAAGATAAAGATCTTCGATAAGTGTTCATATTTAAATATTATTCAGCAAATGATGACGTAAAGCGTTATAAGCTCCTAATTGATCGCGATTGAAGATACATTTTAAAATATATTTATATTCTAAGATGATATCATCATTTAATTGGTCATGAGGATTGTTGATTGCTAGATCGATGACATTACAAATGATCGGAATAAACGAAATGAAGATGGAATTATGTGAAGCTTTGATAAAAGATGAATGAAGCTGTTTTTCAAGTTCAATGAATTCCGGATTACTTAAAGAGGTATCAAGCATGTTGATCAAACTTTCGATGTGTTTAAGTTCATCAGCTTGGATCCTTTCGCAAGCAAAAAAGATCGACGTGCTTTCGATCATGACCCTAAACTCATGGAAATCGCTAGAATTAATATTAAAATTTAGATTATTAAGTTCAAGGAAAGTCTGATTGTTGATGACGACGCTACCTTTACGCGGAGCAGTTTGAATAAGATTTAAACTAGTCAAGATCTTTAAAGCTTCGCGAATGGTTGTGCGACTTGCTTGATATTGTTTGCATAATTGTTCTTCGGTAGGAAGCGTATCGCCAATCTTATATTTTTTGTTAATAACGATATCTTCGACCAATTGATTTGCAATAGTTTTACTTAATGTTAATTTCATATTAATCTCCTAAATCAGTTTATATTATATATGAATTGACATAATTAATAAACTGGATTATTATATGTGTGATAATTTTGTGAAAAATAATACAAATAGGAGGGGGAAATGAAAAAATTATTCAAACTAGTAGTTAGTTTGTTGTTAGTGGTTTCAATGAGCGCATGTTCAACTACTAATGAGGCAACTACTGATGGTACTGGTTATAAAGAAGGTACCTATGAAGCTACGGTCAAAGGTCATAATGCGGATCTTACCGTTGCGGTTACTTTAAGTAAAGATCGCATCGAAAAGGTGGAAATTACTAATCACCAAGAAACACCAGGGGTTAGTGATATGGCTATTGAGCAAGTACCAGCTGATATCGTTGAATATCAAAGCTTAAATGTGGATCTGATCAGTGGAGCTAGCGTTACATCACAAGCTATCATTGATGGAACAGCGGAAGCATTAGGGCAAGCTGGTGTAGATGTTGAAGCATTAAAGAACAAGGAAGTTACGAAAGAAGTAGCAGAAGATGAAGAATTGACCTATGATGTTGCCGTTATCGGTGGCGGTGGTGCTGGCTTAGCAGCAGCAATCGAAGCTGGGCAAAATGGTGCCAGTGTCTTGGTTATTGAAAAAATGCCTAAACTTGGGGGTAATACATTAATTTGTGGTTCAGGCTATAACGCTGTTGACCCTGAAAGACAAGGGGCGATGGGCATCGAAGATTCGATCGATCTATTTTATGAACAAACCATTGAGGGTGGCGATAATGAAGGAAATCCAGAATTGGTAAGGATCATGGTAGAACAAGCTTATGATGGTATCGTCTTCTTGGAACAATATGGCATGGAATGGCAAGATGAAATTTCAACAGCTCCAGGTGGCTTATATCAACGTCGTCATATGCCAGCTAATGGAGCATTAGGGGTACCAATGATCAATGCTTTAGAAAAAGGGTGTGAAGAAAATGGGGTAGAATACCTATTAAATACTAAAGCTTATGAATTGATCATGGATGGTAATAAAGTCGTAGGTGTTAAATGTGAAGGGGAATCTGGTAACACTATTACGGTCAATGTTAATAAAGGGGTAGTTTTAGCTACAGGTGGATTTAGCGCTAATGTTGAAATGCGCGAAGAATATAATACTTTATGGCCAACTTTAGATGAATCAGTCTTAACAACCAATCACCCAGGCGCAACCGGTGATGGTATCGAAATGGCAAAAGCGGTGGGTGCTGATTTAGTGGATATGCAATTTATCCAATTATTCCCATACGGGGATCCAAATACGGGTGCAATGACAGGTTCAGTGATGAAACAACCGGAAAATGCGGTTTATCTAAATAAAGAAGGTCTACGTTTCGTTAATGAATATGAACGTCGTGATGTTGTATCGGCTGCTGTTCTGGAACAAACAGATGCCCAAATGTTTGTTGTCGTTGATGGTAAAACATATGAAAATGATGATGCACCAACGGATTTTGGTACAACGATTGGGGAAGAAGTGGCTGCTGGCCGTTGTGTAAAAGGTGAAACGATCGAAGAATTAGCGAAAGCTATGAATATGGATCCAGCCGTTGTACAAGCAACGATCGATGAATATAATGCAGGGGTTGAAGCTAATAATGATAAATTTGGCAAAACCACGATGAATAAGATCGATACAGCACCATACTATGCAAATTTACGTACACCTACTGTTCATCATACGATGGGTGGTGTTAAGATCAATACCGATGCCCAAGTTATCAATACGGATGGCGAAGTGATCGAAGGTTTATATGCCGCTGGGGAAGTTACCGGAGATATTCATGGTACTAACCGTGTTGGCGCTAATGCCTTACCTGATATCATCGTATTTGGTCGTATCGCTGGGGAAAATGTTTCTAAATAATTAATGATTAAAAGGTATTTTTAACTTTTAAAGCTAAAAATACCTTTTCTTTTGGAAATTAATTATGTTTTGAACAAAGCGGTAATGTTGATGGGTGGTGTTTTCTATTCGATTCCTAATTTTTTCTTATATTCGATGCCCCAATTGCCTAAGGCGGTTAAAACTGGTCTTAAACTATACCCAGTTTCGGTCAAGGTATATTCTACTTTGGGCGGAACTTGCGCATAGACGGTTCTTGAGATAATGCCTTTATGTTCTAAGTCACGTAATTGTGAAGTTAATACTTTTTGGGAGATATTGCCAATCGAACTTTTAAGTTCGCCAAAACGCTTGGTTCCACTTAATAGATCACGGATGATCAAGATCTTCCATTTATCACCGATCAAAGTTAAAGTTGTTTCTACCGGACATGCAGGTAAATTTAAATCGTCGTACATGATATAACCCTCTTTTCTAATAGTTTCCAAATGGCGTGTATGGCACTTTAAGGTGCCTACTTTACATAATATACTTGTTTTTTTATACTAACATCATCGATAAAGTGTGTCAAGGTAGGGTAGAACAAGATGGATTATGGAATATTATCATTATTACCAATTGTTATAACATTGGTAATAGTCTTTAGATACAAGAATGTATTTTTAGCTTTGATCAATGGTATCATCACCGCAAGTATCATCATTGCATTATATACCCAAGATTATGGGGTGGGGATCAAGGCTTTGGCTAATGTGTTTGCTGATCAAGCAGTAGCGATGACGACCTTTTTTGTTTTGATGAGCGGAGCGATCATGGAAGTTGCGAAAAGATCTGGGGGTATCGATGGGTTGATTTATTACTGTACGCAAAAAAGAAAGATCATTCGATCAGGCTTAGGAGCACAGTTATTAACCTTTATATTGGGATTGGTATTATTTGTGGATGCAACTAGTTCCATTGCGGTTACGTCAATGGTTGGCAAACCGTTCTTTAAAAAATATGGCATTGCCCAAGAAAAGCTAGCGTTGATTGCGAATTCTACAGGATCTGCGGTGGCGTGGCTAATTCCTTTTGGAGGAGCTTGTGCGCTTTTGACCACATTTTTTGCTCCTGTGGCAGCTAACCTAGGTATACAAGCTGATCCTTTTAGTATCGTGATGCAAAGCGTGGGATTTCAATTTTACACTTTAGCTTTATTGGCGATCATTTTGTTATCGATCGTTTGTGGTTGGGATCTAGGAATCAGCAAAACGCAAAACAGCGCTCAAAAAGATCATGAGATCCAGTTTAACCAAGAAAAGCCAACAGGCTTGGCTAGATATATGTTGGTACCTATCGTGATCTTAGTTAGTTTGGTATTTTTGATCTTGATGATAAGTGGCCAAGGTAACTTAGCTGTTGGAAATGGCAGCTTGGCGGTATTTAGTGCTGGCATATTAACCTTATTGATAACAGCGATATGGTTTCATCTAGGGAAGGTCGTGAATGTTAGTACTTATATTATTTGGGTCATTGAGGGAATGAAGAATATGTTTGAGCTAGTTTTGATCTTAGCTTTAGCCTATGCCTTTGGTAGTTTGCTTACGATATTGCAAGCAGCGCCATATCTAGCACATTTTGTATATGAAGTCCCAGCTTTCTTGATGCCTTGTGCTGCTTTTGGGCTAGCTACCATGATTGCATATCCTACAGGAACCAGTGGCGGTACCGTGGCATTGTTGGTGCCGATCTTAGTTGCGATCATGTATCCTTTGGGAGTTGATGCCAGGATCATTTTAGGTGCAATCGTTTCGGGAGCAGTTTTTGGTGATCAAAATTCACCAATTTCAGATAGCGTGATCTTAACCTCAAAGATGACCGAAGTGGGAATCATGGAACATGTAAAAACACAGATGCCATATACTTTTATTGCATGGATCATAGCGTTTATTGGCTATTTAAGCATAGGAATAATAGGAGGATAAAAAATGCAAATCAAAGAAATTTATGACTATTTTGACAAAGTTGGATGTTGTACTTTCGCTACTATTGATGGTGAATATCCTGAAACAAGGATCGCTCATTTTTTAGCTTATGATGATGAAGGATTATATTTCATGACGATGAATACCAAGCCGTTTTATAAGCAATTGAAAGAAACTGGTAAAGTTGCAGTTTGTGGATTAAGTGCAAGCCCTGAGGTTGAAGAGTTAAGCGATGGAAACTTGCATTTTGAAGCAGGGTATTTTATTCGGATCAGTGGTGATGTCAAGGAAGTAAGCATGGAAAAGATCAAAGCGAAGAATGATCCGCGCTTTGCTTATTGTATCGAAGATCAGCAACGCTATCCAGCTATGACCACGTTTGTGGTTACGCGTTTTAAAGGGGAAATATTTGATTATGATTTTGAAAAACAACAGCGTGATCATAAATTAGAACGGGTACGTTTTAGCTTTAATGGTTTTCCGTTAGTCAAAGCAGGCTTGACGATTGGCGATAAGTGTATCGGTTGTGGACAATGCGCAAAGGTTTGTAGTTTTGATGCCATCAGCAAAACAGGTTCTCGATATATGATCGATGAAAATCGCTGTGATGAGTGTGGAAATTGTTATTTAAATTGTCCTGTACACGCTATTAGTCATAAAGGTAAATGATGTAGGAGCGTGAAAAAATCATCGTCATTTATATATCATCTAAATATATCTTAAAGTGCGAAGATAATTGGAACAAATAATAATTAACATAGATACTGATTAAAAAATATCAATAATTAGTTACAAAGAATCAACTTCTATATTACATAGGAGCTGATTCTTTTGATTTTAAAAATGTAGATAGTTGCTTGTTAAATAAAAATTAGATATATTAACATTAGAAAGGATAAAAAAATATAGAATATTATAATTGTAATTTCTGATCATCTTTAATAGAAATTAAAACTTAATTATATAAATTTTTATTTTAAGAGAATAAAAGAGGTCAACATGAGCGAGAAAGTATTTAGAGATACTAAAATTCAGATGGGAATTTTAAAAAGTCGAGGTTATTAACGGCTATAAAGAACCATTTCTACAAACTAATCAAGCTTATGAAAGATACATTCCGGGTACTACTTTGGAAGAAATACATGCATTATATGAGTTTGATAGAAAACTTCGCATAATTACCATCGAGTATATACTAGAAGTAGAAAAACAAGTAAAATCACTAATTGCATATTCTTTTTCAAAAGCCCATGGTCATAAAAATTATCTTAAACTTGAAAATTTTGATATCTATGGGAGTAAAAAATATACTCAAGTGTGCGATTTGTTAGGTAACTTATACCGCAAGATAACTTTGAACATTGATAAAGATCTATCCATTTCACATTACGTCAAAGGGAAAAATTATATTCCTTTATGGGTCTTAGTTAATTCACTTTCTAGGGGGGATATTAGTAAATTTTATTCTAATATGCTACAAAAAGAACGTGATGATGTCGCACGTAGAATGAAATGGGGATTGCGAGAAAATCAATTAGCTAGTTGTTTGTTTTTTCTTTCTACTATTAGAAATCGCTGTGCACATGATGAACGATTATATTCATATTCATCATATGCGAATTTATCTAATAATAATTATTTTGCAGTAATGAAAAATCTTTCTAGTATTTCAATAAAAAAAATAAGGGATATGATGGGAATTCCAAATAATTGGAGACGTTTACAAACATTAGATTAATATTATTTTTGTTGACAAAATAATAAAAAATCTGTATTTTATATGTACTGATTAGAATAGTTTAGTCAGCATATAAAATAGTTGAAAGTACCTTGATGACCTACGGGCTCAAGGGCATATTTTTAGAGAAGTTAGTTTTTACTAGCTTCTCTATTATTTTTTATTAGAAGTAATAATGAATAGAAGCATGGCGTAACATATTAGGATCATATTTAATTCAGCAGCTGGCTTCGTTGTTTTTCTTTTTCCCACAATAAAATCCCACCTTTGGAGTTTCACATTGGTGGGATAATTTTAATTATTTCGTGTGTCTACTTCAATAGGATTATATTATCATTACCTATTTTTCATTTCGTTAACTATTGGTTTGAGATTATTAAAATCAATATAATTACATTTTTCATTGATACTAGCCATAAGAGCTTTTTCCCATGTTTCATATGTTGTAGGATCTTTCTTGGCAATCTGTTTGCTTAACATTGAGCATAATATTCGATGAACAAAACTTAGCTTGTCAAAATCAAAACTTCCTCGACAATAGAATAAAGGAGTATTTTTAGGTAAGCCAGAAAAATTTTGAATTTTGATATTTTCTAATAATTCTAAGGATAATTCACTAATACCTACGGTAAAGATGATTAAATGTTTATCTTTTATTGCAGGTAGGTGCTTTTTTAAAAAATTAATATTTTTGATCTTACCTGCGTAAAGTCCGCCACCAAATATGATGATCTCGTATTTGGATAATTTATTGATATTACATTTGGTAATATCTAATAAATCAAAGTTACAATAATTAGCTAATTGGGTTGCGTATTCTTTTGTTGCTCCATATAAAGAGCGATATAAGACAATTCCTTTAGTCATGGTTTATTGAATGATTTCTGGTCTTGTGATATCTATAAATTTGAACTCATCATTATCATATTCTAAATGAATGATACAACAATTAGTTAATCCACCTGTTTCTTTAATAGGGGTCATGTCCATGAATGATCGCAAGAAAGCTGCACAAGCTCCTCCATGAGATACTGCTAAGACCGTATCATGATCGTTTTTTTCCATGATAATTTTCAAAGCTTCGTTCATTCGCTTGCTTACTTCATGATCATATTCACCACCAAAACGCGGAAAGATATCATCATGTCGAGGATCTACCGTATTACTGCGGATAAAATCTTCATCACAGCCTTCAAAATAGCCATAATTACGTTCTTTAAGCTGTTTTAAACGGGTGTAAGATACCTTGTTATCTGTAACAAGCTCTAATGTGTCGCTACATCTTTCAGATGTTGAACAGTAATAATGGTCAAAATTTATTTCTTGTAATAATTCTTTGGCAGCTTGGGCTTGTTTGATTCCTTTGGCAGTTAATGGTGAATCACACCATCCTTGGATTTTGTGACGTTGATTAAATAAGGTTTCGCCATGCCTCATTAAATATAAATGTTTAGTCATAATTTGCTCCTAAAATTTGTTATAAAATAAAATGTAAGATCAATGCTATAGAAAACATGGTCATAAAGCCCATGATCATTGCGCCTAAGGCTTTAGAATATCCTTTTGGGGTAATTTTGCCCATTTGATCTAGTTGTTTGATGATAGGGTGTAACTTCCAAAAGTAGGTTGCGATTGATAAGATCATGGCTACTACCGCCCATATCTTGGTTATTTCATTGCCCCAGATAAGGATAACTAATAATAAAACGATAAAAATAAGCTTAACGCCAGCTACCCAATATACCATGTAATGAGCGAATAATGATAAGGCATTATCTTCTTTTACATCACGCCATGCATCAAAAACGGCAACCCCATTACCTAATTTTGAATCAGGTTTAAAATATAAGATCATTACATTTGCTGATTCCATGATACAAAAAATAATGATTGCAATTGATAAGATATCCATATGTTCCTCCATGCTATGCATCTAATTATACGCTAAATTAGGTAATAGCTTAAGATAAATATCAATGATATGCTGATAATTGATCAGCTGATTTTTTTCAATAACGTTGATCAAGAATAGGTAATTTATCGTAGTACCGTTGATAATTAAACCATTTATGGCATGATATATGCTAGTATTGAAATTATCATCATATATGAAGATCAAAGCAGTATCTTTGATCAGATAGCTTAATTGTTGATTGCGTTGGATGATAAAGTCTTTGGTATCATTGCTTAGTTTTAAACTTTTGATAAATTGTTCAAACGTATGTTCTTTGGTCAATTGTTTTTTAGCAAAATATTCCTTAATGATGCTTACTTCATGTTCCAAGAGATATTTGCTGATGTGCATATAATCATCAAAACTTGGAAAGTGGTTGATCTTAATTGTTGGAAGTTGTAGTTTTCCAACGTTGACATCACTTAATATCAAAGCATATTCATGCTTTTTTAGTTGATATTGAATATCATAAAATTCGCAAGCTGAAAATTGACACTGGAAATAATGCATCTTTAATTTGTTTACGATATGTTGACCGATTATCGTGCCGCTATAGCTAACTACCAAGATGTGTGGTTGGATATAATATGGCCATAATAAATCATCGATATTAACAAATAGATGGGCAATATAACTAATTTCATTGATAGGTATCGTAACTTTTAGTTCTTGTTCCAAGATCTTTATGAAGTGATAGGCAATGTCATATGCTAAGGGATCTTTTTGTCTTATCTCATCAATTAGGATGGTATTTTGAATGAAATTGTTATCAAGTCTTATTAATAATGAGTATATATATGATGAGAAATTGGTCATTTTTGCTAGGGTGGTAAAATCAATTTTTAAGCTCTTGGATAATTTAGCTAATGAGTCATTAGCTAAAGATTGGGATTGTTCATTACAAAAGCCTAGGTTACATCCTTTGTATAATAAGATAAAGAAGATGATATCTGTCTTATTTAAATTGATGCCATCAGAAAGATGGGAGCGAAGAAAGCTCTGAGTATTAGCGATTTCATTTTGATCGATATATTTTGAGTGTCTTAATTCATTGTGGTTAAGATGAAAACCATGTTTGCAGCGCATCAAGATTATTAATAAATGATGATATAGATTGGTTAGTTCAAAATCAGATATTGGCTGTAAAGCAATGCTATTGATGAAGATTGCTAAATTATGTTTGGTAAAGGTATGATTACCAAAAAGATAAGGGTCATTATAATTATCGTTCATCATGAATTTATTTAAATAATATTGCATTGCAAAGCGTATGTTTAATTCGGAAGCTAAGATGTATATTCCATGATAACGTTCATAGTTGATCTTGACATGATAAATATCTAAATATTTGCTTAGTGATTTGAGATCTTTTTGAATGGTAGTATGCGATACGATGAATTTATCACACAGTTCTTTGATTGATATGATCGTTTGGGCATTTAATATAATGAGCATTATTTGCCATTGTCTGATTTCGTTTGATAAGTATTTGGTATTGGTTAAAAAATAGTTTGGTCTTAAAGGGGTTGCGCCAGCGTAGTTTACCTTATATCCTTTTGATGCCTTCGCGATAAATATTAGATCTTTTTGAGTAGCACAGTATTTTTTTATATGCGTTATGTCATTTTTTAGCGTTCGAATAGAAATGTTTAAGCTTTTGGCTAATTGATCACTGGTAATGAACTCTTGACTATTTATCAAGTTTCGTAAGATCGTTATTTGGCGAATGGATAGATAGGCATTATTCATATATTACCTCTTTATTTGCAACAATATTGCACGATATATATAGCAAATTATAACATATTTATTTAAAATGATATGCTAAGATTTTAATGAAAAATAAGGAGAGTAGAAATGGGTATTTCAAGAAGAGATTTTCTAAAGAAAAGTGCAATGGCAACAGCTGGAGTTGCTATTTTAGGTCTTGGGGGATGTGCTAAAGCTGTTAGCGATCAACCAGTTGCCGAAGAAAAACCAGCAATGAAAGTTAAAGTGGCATGTTTTTCACCAACAGAAGGGACAAAAAATGCTGCAGCAATGTTAGCAGCTAAATTTTCTGATGATGTGGAGTATGTAGATATCACTAATTTAGATGCACGTAGTACGGAAGTGCAGTTTGCCAAAGATGATCTTGCGATTTTTGCAGCGCCATCTTATGGTGGACAAATTCCAATGATCGAAGGTTTATTCAGCAATATCAAAGGTGATGGAACACCTTGTATCGTAGCTTGTGCTTTTGGTAATAGAGCGGTGGAAAACGTATATGCTAACTTAGCAAAGATTGCTAGTGACAATGGCTTTGTTGTTATTGGGGCAATTGGTTTGGTTACACCGCATGTATTTGCTAGTGTAGCTAAAGCAGGTCATAGTCGTCCAAATGTTGAAGATAATAAAGTAATGGCAGAATTTGCCGCTAAGATCAAAGAAAAACTAGCCGCTGGTAATGTGCAAGCAATTGCCATCGAAGGTAATCCAGACGTAGATTTTGCTAAAGAATTGTCTGTAGCTCCTAAGATGTTTAATCGCGATAATTGTATCAATTGTGGTATGTGTGCAAGTAGTTGTCCAACTGGGGCAATTGATAAGACAACATTAGAAACTGATGAAAGTAAATGTATCTCTTGTCAACGTTGTTCATTTGTGTGTGAATATAATGCTAGAAGTTATGATACAGCAGTTAAAAAAGATTTTATCGAAGGTAAGCTTTCGGTTAAGCAACCAGTAGAATATCTTGTATAAAAAAAGTTCCTTATATTTGTCATAAACAAATATAAGGAATTTTTTTATGGGATCAAGATAGCTTCTTCAAGTTCAAAGGCATAGATATAAGCTTTGATCTGATGTTTTGGGTAATTTTTTTTCATGACCGTTTTATAAATTTGTAGTTGTTCTTGATAAAGACTGATCAATTCATCTGCTGTGGTTTGATGATTGGTCTTGTAGTCGATGATGATGATTTCATCATCGTTGATCATGACCATATCCATCGTTCCATTGATGATCTTATCACCATCTTTGGTGATAAAGGGATATTCACGATAAACTTGGTGCGAAGCTGTTTGTGCAAAAAGTTTTGATCTATTAAAAGCTAATAGATGTTTTTGATCTTTCAAGGATAGATCATATCCAGCAAGATCTTCTTCGTTCCAACTTCTTAAAGGTAAATTTTCAAGAACTTCGTGGATGGTCGTACCATGTTTGTAATGATCGATAGTTGGTTTTATTTCTAACAAAGCACTTGTATGAGCGTTTGATGGAGAAATGATCTCAACTTTTTTATTGTCTTGTTTATGATAGTGGTCAATTTTTACGATCTTGTTTTGTTTAGGGATGATCGTTGCAAATGTTTGATTGACAGCATCATCACCTAGAATTTCAATATAAGGGTTATTACCGATAGAGCTTAGTATCGTGCCACTGATTCCTTTGCGCTCACATAAGATCTCATAATTGATCTTATGCATCGGTACTTCTTTTATAACATCAACAAAATACATGCGTTCTTGGGCGCGAGTAGTGGCTACATACAATAAACGCGTATTTTCTTCTAATTCTTCTTTGCTGATCTTTTCGTTGATTACTAAATATTCGATCGTTGTTTGTCTGATCCTTTGAGGTTGTTGTAGTGGTTTTAGAGCTAGCCCTAGATCTTGGTCAATTAAATGCTCATTATTGCTTTCTTGATTTTTGGCTTGTGATGTTGACCAAATGAAGACCGTTTTATACTGTAAACCTTTGGATTGATGGATGGTAATGGCTCTTACGACATCTTCATCAAGATCCATGGAGGTTACTTCTTTGGTTTTAGTTTGACTGCCATGCTCGATTTCATAGATAAATTTTTCTAATGAGTTTGATTGTTGGCTAAATTTTAACGCAAGGGCGTATAATTGGTCAAAATTGGTCTTCTCTTTATTATTTAGTTTGTCCTCATAAAAGTTTTGGATCAAGCTTAAAGCATCTAAGAGACTAATTAGTCCATCTTGTTTATATACCTTGCGTAAATGGAAAAGGTCATCTATGAAGGGGTGTTGCATGATGGTCAATTGTTTTAAGATATCTTGTTTACATAGCTGAGCTAATTGATCTGCACTAACATCATAGATATTTTTTAAGGTAGCTACAAGATTGATATCATCAACATGAATGATTAATTTTAAATAGCTGATTACCATCATACATAGAATAGATTCATAGAAATTATCTTTAGCATCCACATTGTATGGTACCTGATATTTTTCAAAGGCATCGCGTAGATATTTCTTGTCTTCATGGGCCTTTAATAAGACGACATAATCTTTAAAAGTTGAAGAAGGATCTTCTTGCTTAAGTGCAAGGATCTTACGGGCGATAAATTCTGCTTTGACTTTTTTATTATCTATATCCTCAATAGGGGCTAGGGCATAAAATTTGATGGCATAATCTTTGATTTGTTTTTGGCTATCAACACCTACCTTTACATTATCAGCTTCTTGATAACTATCTTCACAACCTTCGATATTCATGCAGACATCATATAAACAGTTGTTGAATTCCACGATGTTTTCTTTGGAACGATAGTTGTAAGATAAATGAATTTGTTTGGTGTTAGGATCATGGGATAGATCACGCATAAGCGATGGTTTAGCTTTTCTAAAGCGATAGATAGATTGTTTGATATCGCCTACCCTAAAGACATTGTGCCCATTAGATAACAAATTTATAACTTCATTTTGGATCTCATTGGTATCTTGAAATTCATCGACCATGATTTCTTCATAGTTTTGAGAAATTTGTTTGCTGATCAAGTTGTTATTAGCTTTAAGGATAGCTAGGGCATAATGTTCCATATCTTCAAAATCCATGCCTTTTACTTGTTGTTTTAAGGCATAGATGTTTTGCATCGTTATCTTGGCTAGATCAATTAGATCGATCATGATCGGATAGAGATCATTATGGTTTTTGATGAAGGTTTCTTTAGGATATAGATATTCTAAGATCTTTTTTTCACGATCGGTTATCTTCTTTTTGATTGCTTTTTCGAACTTGAATTCTTTGGTCGGTAATTTGATAGGCTTGCTGGCATAATTTTTGAATTCCATGTTGAAAGTGTCATAATTACGTTGTTGTAGATATGTAGATAATTGTTGTAGGTATTGGCGTTTAAGATTGATCGAGTTGAGATATTTATCATCTTGTTCTTGTAATGGGGTGGAACTAGCTAAATAGTTCAAATTATTTTCTAACATGGATAATTGAGTTTGTAAGAAGGTAAAGAATCCATGATAGATATCTGCGGGTAATTCTTCTAAATTTTGAATTTTTTTAGCATTCATCAAAAGCGTATCTAGGTATGCTTGAGCATCTTGGGTCGTATTGGCAGTATTGATGATGGCCATGACGGTATTTTGTAAACTGCTAGTATCTTCAGGTCTTGAACTAAAATGTTCTAGAAGGTTTATCGTAGCTATTTCTGCTTGTTGTAAAGCTTGATCTAAGGCCATGTCAAAAGCATTCTTCTTGATATTATTTAAAAGTGAGTCATCTAAGATGTTATCTGCTAACTGAGGATCTAGACCAATAGCATAATAATATTTTTTTACTATTTTTAAACAAAAAGCATCGATGGTCGTGATATCTGCATTACTTAGGTAAACTAGTTGTTGCTTGATGTATTCTTTATCGCTGTCATCTTGTTGATATAGTTTGTTCAAACTGGCAGATAAACGTTTTTTCATCTCAGCTGCGGCAGCATCGGTAAAGGTCAAAGCAATGATCTTGTTTAGGCTTACTTTATCTTGTAAACAACGTTTCATCAAGCGTTCAACCAAGACGCTGGTCTTACCTGCACCAGCGGATGCACTTACCAAGATGTTAGTATCAATGGTATTGATGGCTGCTAATTGTTCGTGATTAAACTTCATCCTCAGAGTCTCCTTTACTTGTTTTCAATGATTTTTCATAAATGATCTTGTCTTCACCTTGTTTTTTATTTAAACAAATGTTTTTGAAGGAACAGTATAAACAACCATCTTTGTTAGGGGCAATGGGTATATTGCCTTGAGATAATTGCGCATATAAATATGTATATAGCTGATCAAGACAATCTTTAGCTAAGTTAAAGTCTAATTTGGCACTTTTGATATTGTTGCCATGATCTAAACCACAGCTTAAAGGATCTTCAATGGTCAATCCTTCTAGTTTTTTATTATCTTCATAAGCTAATTGATAATCTTCTTCTTGCATTTCCGTGATATTATTGCGAGAACTTTTGGCAGCAATGACCTTTAGATTTTCATTTTTTAAGGAATAGTAATAAGCACCAACTGGTTTTAGCTTACAAATTTGTTCGCCCATTATCATATAAGTTAATAATTGAAGTTGTAATCCCGAGCGGATCTGCTTATCTTGAAGTTTTTTGGCACTAGACTTATAGTCTATGATCCTAAAATAATTGTGATTGATGTCAACACGATCGATGGTCCCTCTAATATTGATGGGTTGATCTTGATAGGGTTGAAGAAATTTATACTCGGTTTGATATGGTTCAAAGGAGGTATCTTTTTCCATTTTTGCTAGATAATTCAAAGCTACTTCTAGATTAGTAACCAAGCGTTGACAAATAGCCTTGATAAAAGCTTTTTGCTTAGGGAAAAGGATCGTTAATTGTTGGAAATAAGGGGCAGCAATAGCAAATAGATCTTGTTGGTGTTCGTAGTAATGTTTATGATATATCTTAACCATTTGTTCCATGATGGCATGCATGATGGTACCGATGGTATTAGCTTCGATCTGAAAGCTATAGCTTTCTTTTAGTTTTAGTCCATATTGCAAAAAATAAGAATAAGGACAATTAAAATAGCGTTCAAATGACGAAACGCTGCCATTCAAATATTTTCCATCAAAGAAAATGGTTGGATCACTTAGATGTTGTATAGATGTTTGAAAATGATCGTTAGAGATCAAAGGCCATTTAGTCGGCTTGCTACTTAGTTTTTCTTCGATTTCTAAAGCTAATTCAAACACTTTATTGGCATAATCATTAGTATAATAAGAATAGTATATTTCGGTTGCACAATTATGGATCCAATTTAGTTGCTGCATATATAGATCAAAGCGTTGATTTAAAGGAAGGATATTTAATTTACTAACATAATCTTCATCAAAAATACCTTCAAAGCCTTGAAAATTAGGGAAAGTCTTACTAGTGCATCCTAGGATATAGGCATATTTATTCGCAAATACCGGATGAGTAAGATCGCTTACCATGACGCTATTTTCTTGGTAATTAGCATTATCGTTAGTAATCTTATCGATCATGGTCATGATCAAAGCAATGTCTTGTTTATCTTGTACATCATGATAGCTATCATTGATAAGTTGGGCCAATTTGTTAGAGTTGGTGATATCTTTAGGATCTTTAACAAATTCATATGCCATTTTTAATATTTCATTTATAGGGGTGTTGAGACAAGTAATGATCGTATCTTTGATCGATAGGAAATAATTTTGGGTACGTAGGGCTTTTTCTTTGATTTGTTCAAGATCGTTGTGATTAATGATCGTAATTTCTTCAAAGTTTGGAATGGACCATAGATCATCAAGCTTTGTGATATAAGTATCGAAATATGAATATAGATCAGGGTCGATGTCTTGTGCAAAACAATGATGGAATAAGCATTCTTTAAGGTTATCTAGCGATGGATCTATCATAAAGTTGACCAAATTAGTAAACTTGATGATGATTTCAGGTTTGTTTGGATCTTTGATGACATTAAAAGGAATTTGATAACGTTGAAAGATCTGTTTTAATAATGGTAATTGATTTGCATAATCACAAAGTACGATCGTGGTTGCACTGGCGCTATTTTTATTGACGATATCTTGAGCAACGCTTTCGATTTCTTGGCGCATATTTAAGGCGTAACGGCCATGGCGCAAAGGATTAGTAATGTTGCTAAAAGGGATGGTGGACAAAAATTGTTGTTTTAATTTATATGTGAAAAGATCACTACAAAAAAAGTCTAATGCTTCAACATCTTGGGTATTTAAAGAAACTTGTTTTTGTTGATATTGAGGATGGGGAAGGTCGTAGATTGCTTGAAGGATCTTTTTTAATTCACATTCTTGCGGGTTGTTAGTTGGCAATAGTTGGATATCTTGATCGTATAAGATCAATGTTTGTACAAAGCTGACAACTTCTAAGATGAATTTAGGATAATAAAGCATGGGAGCAAAGATCTTCAAATCTAATTTTTCCAATTGTTTTCTTGCTTGTAACAATATCTTTATTTGAGGTTGCTGTTCATAGCGATATGCAAAAGCTTCGAAAGGTAGCAATTTTATATCGAAGATCGTATCATGATCTTGTAATAGGTGTTGTAAATAATAACCTTTTAGATAACTAGGACATATAATCGTCTTCATGTATTTTCTCCTTGCTTGATCATCATTAGTATAGCGTTTTTACCTATATTTGTCATGATTGATGAATGATTTTTGCTAAGCAAACGGATATTGATTATAATATTAATAACGAAAGAAGGTGTTTGAGCTTGAAAACGATTGATCATAATTATGTATTTGCTTTAGGAGAAAACAAAGATAGGGCCATAAAAGTCGAAGAAGGAGAACTATTGGTCTTTGATACCAATGATTGTTTCAATAATCAGATCGATAGTGATAAATATATCTTCGATAAATTAGATTGGGAACATATCAATCCAGCTACAGGTCCGGTATATCTTGAAAATGCCACGGTAAATGATTGCTTAAAAGTGGAAATTATTGATATCAAATTAGCTTCTGAAGGCACGATGTGTTGTTTAAGCGATAATGGGGTGCTTGGTAAAGATATCAAGGAAGCAAGGGTCAAAAAAAGTCAGATAACAGAAGAGGGCGTATATTTTAATGATATATTGCTACCGCTAAGACCGATGATAGGCGTAATAGGTAATGCTCCAGCTAATGGTAGCATTCCTTGTGGTACCCCTGGAAGTCATGGTGGAAATATGGATAATTTGAAGATTACCAAAGGAAGCACTTTATATTTACCAATCTATCAAGAAGGTGCATATTTTGCTTTAGGCGATGTGCATGCAACGATGGGTGATGGTGAAATAATGGTAAGTGGTATTGAATGTAATGCTCAGGTTAGCGTACGTCTAAGCATCATCAAAGATCATCCATTAACTGATCCGATGTTAGAAGATGCAGATCATGTTTATACGATTGCTTCAGATGAAGATATCGAAAAAGCAATCTATAGAGCATGTAAGGCAATGAATGAAATCATCTGTCAAAAATTAAACTATGATCTAAATGATGCTGGAATGTTGATGAGCGCTTGTGGTGACTTGCAATTTTGTCAAGTTGTTGATCCTAAAAGAACCGTGCGTTTTGCTATGCCTAAAAAAATAATTACTTCTCTTTTTTAGGTAAGATCTAAAAGATCGCTAATTATTAAATGAGGTAACATATATGAAAAGAAGAATCATGATATCGTCAATGCTTGTGATCATGCTTATGATAAGCGGTTGTAGCAAGGTGCAAAATGAATCACAAGAAACTTCAAGAACTTTGCTAGAAGCAACAACTAGCATGATCGATCAACAGGCAAGCAAAGAAATCACTTTATCTGGTGAAGGTTATACTTTTGATGATCCTAACGTCATCTTAGATCCATATGGTGTATCACCACTAAGTGCATTGGTAATGTTTGAAACCAATCAAGAAGTTGCGATAGAAATTAGTGTGCAGGGTAAAGATGATAATACGACCATCAAAAATAAATTTGCAGCAGCTACACAACATTATTTACCAATCTATGGCTTGTATCCAGATCAAGAAAATGAAGTAAGCTTGCGTTATGAAGATGAGCAAGGAGAGCATATAAATACTTTGATCATCAAAACGGATAAATTACCAGAAGATTTTGTAATGCCAAATGAGGTATATGCAAACAAGGAAAAGCTAGGAAACGAATTATATTTCTTTACACCAGCTAATGTTGGATACAATTGTGCTTATGATGTTAATGGTGATGTTAGATGGTATCTTAACTTTAAAACGACATGGGATAATGCACGCTTGGTTAACGGTCATCTGTTGTTGGGAAGCGACCGCTTGATCAATGATCCATATTATAATACAGGAATGTATGAAATCGATTTATTAGGCAAAGTATATAAGGAATATGTGTTGCCAGGTGGATATCATCATGATTATGATGAATTGCCAAATGGTAATCTACTTGTATGTACGGACGATTTTGAAAGTGGTAAAGGTACTGTTGAGGATCATATCGTCGAAATAGATCGTGATACGGGAGAAATAATCAAAACTTATGATTTGACAAATATCTTAAAGATGGATGATGGTAAGAGCGAAAACTGGACGGAATATGACTGGTTTCATAATAATTCGGTATGGTATGATGAAGCAACAAATTCAATAACCTTATCAGGAAGGCATCAAGATGCCATCATCAACATCGACTATGATAGTCAAGAACTAAATTGGATAATTGGTGATCCAACCAATTGGAGCGAAGAGTATCAAAAATATTTCTTTACGCCTGTTGGTGAAAATTTTGAATGGCAATGGAGCCAACATGCTGCCATGATTACTCCAGAAGGTTACGTTTTTGTTCTAGATAATGGTAATAATAAATCAAAGATCAAAGAAGCATATGTTCCAGCTACTAATAGTTATACCCGAGGGGTCATGTATAAAATTGACACTGAAAAGATGACGATTGAACAAGTTTGGGAATATGGCAAAGAACGAGGAAGTGAATTTTATTCACCATACATTTCAGATGTCGATTATCTGAATAAAGACCATTATATCGTTCATTCTGGTGGTATCGTTTATGTTGATGGTGTAAATTCTAATCAACCTGCTGGTTTTAGCGAAGGCGCAGAGTTATTATCAGATACCGTAGAATTATTGGATGATGAAGTGATTTTTGAAATTAAGATTCCTACTAATTATTATCGAGTAGAAAAAATGAGTTTATATCAAGATGATCAACATTTTAAAGCACAACAAGGACAGCTGTTAGGGTCTTTCAATGAAACAAAACCAACAGAAATAAAAAAGGTAGCGAAATTAGAAGCTAGATCTATTGATGAATTAGCTTCAATGCATGATATAGAAATCGTTAAGGAATATGATCGCTTAAAAGTAAAAGGACAATTCTATAAAGATAATAAGGTTAATATAGTTTTGGTAAATGATGATCAAGCTTATTATTATAATGTTAGGATTTCTAAAAAGCCATATACAGCATTATGTGTCTTTGTTTTCAGTGAAAAAGAGGATAAAGAAGGCATAAGTGTCACTAAATATATCAATGATGTTGGATTGAATGGTAAATATGATATATATTTAGAAGTAGATGGAACTTTATATGATAGTGGGCAATATATTGACGTGGAATAAAAGCATCAAAAAGCTAGGGGAACCTAGCTTTTTGATTGTCTATATCTACCTAATGATAAGGCTTATGATTATTACTAGCCTTGATATTTTTATGTGCGTTTTCCTTGTGGAGCCAAAAGAAGAGGTTGTATATAAAAATTTGTTGTATGTGCTAAAAAGATATTAGATTAGTTTTAATAGATCTGATGGTTGGTTGAAGCTAAAGGTTGCTTTATCAATTATGGTTTCTGTAACATTTCCCCACATGGCATGTCCAAAGTCCATTTTAGCATTATGAGCAGCCAGAGCATCAGATGGAGCATCACCGATATATATCGCTTCATCAGGATGGATGTTTAGCCTTTTAAGGCATGTTAATAACGGTTCCGGATGAGGTTTATGATTAAGGGTATCTTCGGCCAATATGGCTGTTTGCATGTATTGATCTAATCCTTTGTTCACCATGTCGATCTGATATTGTTTCTTTGTCTTAGCAGAAACAACGGCTTGAATGATCCCAGCTTTCTTAAATTCTATCAAGATCTTTTCAATGTTAGGATAGGGTATGGCGCCAGCGGGATATTCGTTGACATATTTGACCCAGCGCGCATATACTTGTTCTTTATTTTTGATACCTAGATCTTCCATTACCTTCATACCAGGCCAAGGTGCATATTTTAATACATCTTCGAAACTAACATCGATATGCAGTTCTTCTTTGATGATCTTTATCAATGGATACATGTTCATGTCCAAGGTATTTAGGATCGTGCCATCAATATCATAGATGATGGCTTTATATTTTTTCATTTTCTGCGCTCCAAAGTATGATCTGATTATCGTTGGCTAGGGTCTTAGGTACATCGATGATCCTTTGGTTAGAGCTTCCTCTAAAACGTAAAGATAGATTTTTTAATTCTTCTACGAATTTTCCATCTACCAAAATATCGATCAATTTTAGCAATTCTAACGTATTTTCATCTTGTCGTGCTAATAATTGTTCGAAGGTATAACCCGAATAGCACCAAATGGTTTTTTGAGGATATATTTCTTTGACGTGTTTGACAAATGGTAATAATCCTTGGATGTTTTGAGGTTCCATTGGTTCACCACCTAATAAAGATAAACCAGCGATATAATCTGGTTTTAATAATTCAATGATTTGTTGTTTTTGTTGTTGACCAAATGGTTCACCATAATTAAAATCCCATGCTTCTTGATTGAAACAGTTTTTGCAATGATGGGTACAGCCACTAACAAATAAAGAAATTCTAACGCCAATGCCATTAGCGATATCACAGTTTTTGATTGATGCAAAATTCATAATTAATAACCTCTCTTGATATAAATAAAGTATAGCATATTGCGAGAAAATAAAAGCATTTCACTTATGTGAAATGCTTAAATCCTATAAGTGAGTAACCCTTGCTTTGATTTCTTTGGTCTTACCAACGTTCCAGAAGTTTTCACCTAGATAACCACATGTTCTTCTTGTTACGTTCATTTTCTTGCGGTCTTTATTATGGCATTGTGGGCATTCCCATTCATTATCATCATTTAAGATGATTTCGCCATCCCAACCACATACATGACAATAGTCTGATTTCGTATTGAATTCTGCATATTGGATATTATCATAAATGAATTTAACTAGTTCTTCTAAAGCCGGGATGTTGTTACGCATATTTGGAATTTCCACATAAGAAATAGCGCCGCCTGAAGAAATAGGTTGGAATTGTGCTTCAAATTTTAACTTAGCGAAAGCATCGATATGTTCACGAACATCAACATGATAAGAATTGGTATAGTAACCTTTATCCGTAACATTTGGAATATCACCAAATTTAGCTTTATCAATTCTAGCGAAACGATAACATAAGCTTTCAGCAGGAGTTCCATATAACGCGAAGCCAAGGCCAGATTCTTGTTTCCAAGTTTCACAAGCCGTTCTTAAACGGTTCATTACTTTAATAGCGAAGGCTTGACCTTTTTCGGTGGTTTGTGATTCACCGGTCATCAATAAAGTTACCTCATATAAACCGATATATCCTAAAGAAATGCTTGAGTAACCATTCTTCAATAATTTATCGATCTTTTCGCCTGGTTCTAGACGAGAGATAGCGCCATATTGCCAGTGGATCGGTGATACATCAGAAGTAACGCCTAATAAAGCGTGGTGACGACACATCAAAGCTTCATGACATAATTCCAATCTTTCGGTTAAGATCTTCCAGAATTTTTCTTCATCACCTTTAGCTAAGATACCAATTTGTGGTAGGTTGATCGAAACGACACCTTGGTTGAAACGGCCTTCAAATTTGTAATTACCATTTTCATCTTTCCAAGGAGATAAGAAAGAACGGCATCCCATAGGTGAGAAGACATTTCCTTCATAATTCTCACGCATTTTCTTTGCTGAGATATAGTCAGGATACATACGTTTAGCGCTACATTTAACAGCTAAACGAGTGATATCATCATATTTGCCACCTTTTAGACAATTATTTTCATCTAAGACATAGACTAGTTTAGGGAAGGCAGGTGTAACATACACGCCTTTTTCATTTTTGATACCTTGAATACGTTGGACGATGATTTCTCTAACGATAGCTGCTACTTCATCTACATATGGATCATTATCATCGATCTGTAAGAATAAGGTAACAAATGGTGATTGACCGTTGGTAGTCATCAAGGTATTGATTTGATATTGGATCGTTTGGACTCCTGATGATAATTCAGTTTGCAAGCGTTGATCAACGATTTCTTCGATTAGTTCAGGGCTCATCTTGCCATCAAAGTTAGCATGTAATTCACGACGGAATTTTTCACGAGATACAGCTAGATATTTACCTAAATGTTTGATATTGATCGATTGACCACCATATTGGCTACTAGCTACACAAGCGATGATCTGAGTCATGACCGTACAAGCAACTTGGAAAGACTTAGGTTCTTCGATCAATTTGCCGTTCATAACGGTACCATTTTCAAACATGTCCTTGATGTTGATCAAACAGCAGTTAAAGATCGGTTGTAAGAAATAATCGGCATCATGGAAGTGTAAGATACCTTCTTCATGAGCTTTGCTGATCTTTTCTGGCAATAACATACGTTTGGTTAAATCTTTCGAAACTTCACCAGCAATCAAATCACGTTGGGTTGAAGCGATGATGGCGTTTTTGTTAGAGTTTTCGTCCATCAATTCTTTATTAGAGTGCTTGATCAACCCTAAGATCGATTCGTCGGTGGTATTTTGTTGTCTTACTAACGTTCTAGTATAACGATAGATCATGTATTTTTTGGCTAGATTGAATTTTTTGAAATCCATTAGCTTCATTTCAATGATATCTTGAATATCTTCGACTAAGATTCTTTTTTTGTCTAAAGACATTACATAATCAACGATTTCCGTGATTTGGTCTTTAGTAATCTTATCAGCTTTTTTTACTTCATTATTGGCCTTCTGAATGGCTAATTCTATTTTTTCGCGATCGAAATCTACGATGCGTCCGTCTCTTTTTATAACTTTCATTTTTCCCGTCTCCCTTTTGCAATCATAATGTTAACGTATTTTTAAATAAAATGTGTTGCATTTGCAACAAATGACGCTATAATTTTGTCAAGAGGAAATGTGAGGAAATTTACATGGATAGAAGTGAAGTTGTTCATAACATCTATAAAAGTTTAGCACAAAATAATGAAATAAAGGTTAAAACCTTTCGAAAAGAAGAGATCATTACGAACTTTTTGACTAATCGAAATTATATTTATTTTGTCTTAAGTGGTAGTTGTAGTTTATATCGGTATACGCGTAATGGGGATATGGTATTTTTACAGCGTTATGAACGTTATGATAGTTTTGGAGATTGTTTTCATAATATCGAATTAAATAGCGAACTTAGTGTGGTAGCTAATAATAAGGTCAGCGTTTTCTATTTTGATTATGATGAGATAATTGCCGATGAGCGTTATGTCCATTTACGTCCAGTTTTATGTGAAGCATGTATCTTACAGTTAAGAAAGTTGAATGAAAGGGTTGAGATCTTAGCTAAAAAAACCATTAGAGATAGGATCTTAGCTTACTTTGATATCTTATCGAAACGATCGATCATCAAAGAATTTGAGCTGCCAATGTCTTATACTCAATTATCAGCTTTTCTTGGAGTAGATCGTAGTGCCATGATGCGTGAGCTAAAACAATTGGAAGAAGATCGAATCATCATAAGAGCTAAACATCGAATACAAATTAATAAGTAGTCTGAAATTTATCTGAATTTTCTAATTTATTGGTTTAAATTTATAAAATATGCTTTATAATATTTAGTATGATTTAGGAGGCAGTTTATTTTATGGCCATTGCAAGCATTTTAGAAAAGTTTGTTGATGCAAGAAAGAATGGAAAAAGTTGTGATTTTAATGGATATCTAGAAGATTATCTACAAATGATCGAAGAGGGTAGTGATGTACATCGTGTATTATCCGCTATCTTTGAACAAAACAATGATGCAAAGATCATGGTGAATTATCATGTAGGTATCAATGCGAGTGCAATTACTAATCAGATCATTCGTTATAAGGATGTCAATAAGCTAGAAGAGGATGCACTTACCGTTCCTTATATTATCTATGAAGCAAAGGATAATATTGAAAGAGCTTTGATTTATTATCCAGAATGTGAATGTGGATATGTATTTGCGAAAGGTTTGTACTATTGCTTGACCGAACCAGGAAGTGAATTGATCGATTATCGTAATGAATTCATTGCCATTAGCGGAAGCGATGAAAAATTGATAGTTGATACATATAATGCGATGTTTAAGAAGAAAGCAGGATTTATCCAACGTGATCTTGATGGTAAATTCTATCCTACTTATGAAAGTATGAAAGAAGCAGTTATCGCTTGTTCAAATGCAATGCATCAAAATGTATTTGATAAGCTAAAAGATGTTGAAGATAAATATCCAATTATCAAAGATCACATTATTAAATGGTTCTTGTTTAAAAAAGTATTATATGTACAATATATGTTAAATAAAGACATCTTACAAAAAGAACATGAAGGAAATGTTAAGAAACAACGTAATCAAGCAAAATTAAATGCAGATGAAATTGTTTTTGTTTCGTTCAGTTCAATGTGGAGAGGACATGAATAGTCATCAGTAAATACTGATGGCTTTTTTTATTAAATCAATACGCTGACATTAATCTGCACAAAATAAAAAAGTATGCAAAAGATTGAACTTCTTTGAGGATAAATTAATTTTTATAATAAATACGAAAGGTAGAGCATGAAAAAAAGACAAAGATTAATTTTAGAAGCCATCGTTGAGCAAACATCTGCATCAATGGAAGAATTGATGAAAAAATTTACCATTTCTAAAAGAACATTATATTACGATATTGATGAAATTAATTATGCCTGCGCATATGCAGGAGAAATAAAAAAGATCAATCGCAATTATGTGTTTGTGGGAGATTATGAAAAGTTAAAATCGATATTATCTATTGACGAAGATATTGCATACGATATTCAACAACGAAAAGATGTAATTTTATATCGGATGTTAAAGCAGGAAAAAGTAACAATCGATATGTTATCTCAAGAGTTTCAGCTTGCTCGTAATACCATAGTTTCCACGATAGATCACATTAAGAAAGATCTTAATGCCGAAGGGTTAAATGTTATTTATCATGATAATTTATATCAAATTGTTGGCAATGAGAAAAAAATAAGAGAGAAATATATTCTTTTGATGCAGGAGGATCAAAAAATAATATGTGAAAATGATCGACAAATAGTAATGTTTAATGATGAGCAAGATTTACAGTTGTCAGATTATTCGATTAGTTTTTTATCTAACTTTCTTGAGTTTTTAAAGCTAAGATGGAAACAAGGTTTTTTTATAACAACAAGTGAACCATATAAAGACGCGGAAAAACTAGATTTTTTTGAAGGGATTAGAGAAAAATGGCCGAATATTGGTGTACATGAGCAACGTTATTTAACGGCATATGTTTCAACATTACCCAATTTTCGTTTGGTGGATAATGAAACAATTATTCAAGATTATGCATATAGATTAGTCGATCAATTTGAAAAACAATCAGCTATCGCTATAGAAGAGCGCTCAATATTTTTAAAAAATATTGTACATCATTTGTTAACTTCATATTATCGGATCAAATTTGATTTTCCGATCTTTAATCCGATGCTTGAAGAAATACGGATGCATCATGATAGTTTATTTGTTTTAATTCGTAATGTTTTACGTGACAAAAAAGAATTTCCAGATTTTTATCGAATAAGGGATGAAGAAATAGCTTATTTAACCACTTATTTTGGAGGCTATATCGCTGGTCATGATTTGCATAATCACAATCGGGTTATTTTAGCATGTCCTAACGGATTAATGGTTTCTAAAATATTGGAAATTCAATTAAATAAATATTTTCCGTATCTTCAAATTGATAATTGCATGACCTTGAGAGATTTGTATGATTATCAAAAACCGTATGATTATCTGATATCTACTGTTGAAATTCCAAATTGTGAAAAGGTAATAGTTGTTAATCCTTTGCTAAGCAAAACAGATTTGAGAAAACTATCAAAAGCTTTTAATCATACGTTTTTTGATCAGCTAACCCCATCGATAGATCAGTTATTAGAAACGATACATAAATATTGTAGAGTGGAAGATGAGGAAAAGTTAATAAAAGAAATTGAGCTAATTTTATATCGTAAAAAGGAGGAAATAAAACAGCCTATGTTAAAAGAATTATTGACAAAGGAAAGAATTTTGACTGCTGATAAAGTAGAAGATTGGAAACAAGCAATTGCTAAGGCAACAGAACCTTTGATTAAAGATGGAAGCGTGAAATCATGCTATGTTGATTCTATGATTGAGAATATAGAGGATCATGGTCCTTATGTTGTATTAGCAGATAATTTTGCTTTGCCCCATTCTGCTAGCTATGCTACTTGTGTTAATTCATTATCTATGAGCATGTTATTGCTTCAAGAGCCAATTGATTTATTAGGCAAAAGTGTTAAGGTGTTTTTAGTGTTGGCACCTATAGATAATACATCACACATGCGTGCTTTAGCGACGCTATCTGAAGTGTTATATGATCAAAATAATATGGATATATTGATGTCTGGAGATAAAGAAAAAGTATTTAACATGATTCAATCATGTGAATAAAAAGAAAGGAGGTAACTGAATATGAAAATTTTAGCAGTATGTAGTGTAGGAGTAGGATCATCAATGATCTTAGCGATGACAATTGAAAAAGCATGTAAAGAATTAGGAGTAGATGCTGAGGTTTCAAATAGCGATTCTTCTGGAGCTAGAGGGGCAGATTGTGATGTTATTTTTACTAGCGAAGAACTAAAAGGAGAATTAGAAGGAACTATTCATCAACCAATTTATGCTATTAAACGTTATATGGATTTAGCTGAAGTTAAATCTGCGCTTCAAGAGTATTTAAATGAACATCATCAATAAGAAGGAGGATAGTTTATGGATGTTTTAAATTTTTTAACGTCTAATATTTTACGAAACCCACCAGTATTATTAGGTATAATCGCTGGTCTAGGATTAATTGTTCAAAAAAAGAAATTTAGTGATGTTATAAAAGGGGTATTATTAGCTGCATTTGGTATGGTTATTATCGATGCTGGTGTTACTCTTTTAGTTGGAACTATTGCGCCAATTAATGTGGCATTTCAATCGATTTCTGGTGCAGTTGCCTCAGAAGGGTTAAATGACGTAACCTTCACAGCTGTTCATGGTGGTGAAGTAGGTTTAGCTATGTTGTTTGCTATTATTTTGCATTTGATTATAGCGAGATTTACAAAGTTTAAAGTTATTTTTCTAACAGGACATATGTTATGGTGGTTCCCATTCTGCTTGGTTGCAGCTGGCGTTGAAGGCGGATTAACAGGTATTGGTTTAATTGGTTTTGCTGCGGTGATGTCGGCATTATATTTTTCTATTATGCCATGGGTGCTAAGAAAATATGTATTTAAAGTTACCAATGATGAATCATTTACATTGGGACATCCTACAGGTGTTTTGAGTTTATTGTCAGGATTTGTTGCTTCTAAAGTTGGCGATACTAGTAAATCGACAGAAGATATCAAAATTCCAGCAAGCTTTTCGTTTTTTAGAGAAGTTTCCATTACTGGGTCAATAGTGATTTTCATCATGTATTTAGTTGTAGGATTATTTATTCCTTCGTTGACAGCTGATGGTTCTAACTTGTTATTTTTAGCTTTAAATCAAGGTATTAAATTTGGAGCAGGATTTGTGGTGTTGATGCAAGGGGTAAGAATGTTAATTAATCAAATTGTCCCAGCATTCAAAGGTATTGCTGAAAAAGTTGTTCCTGGTGCTATTCCAGCATTAGATTGTCCAGTCATTTTCAACTATAAGCCTAATGCAGTGTTGATTGGATTTGTAACAGCAATGATCGTATCTACAGCTTTGATTCTTATTTTCAATTCAATGAATTTATTTGGCGTTATGTTAGTTCCTTTAGTAATTACTTCATTCTTTGAATGTGGCGCTGCTGCTGTAATAGGTGAAGGCCAAGGTGGATTACGAGGATGTTTGATTGGTACATCTTGTGCAGCGGTGTTAATGGTTGTTTTGCTAGGCCTTTCAGCAGCTATTTATACAACAACAATCCAAAACTGGATTTTGATTTTTGGTGGTAATGATTTATCGCTATTAGGTTGGTTAGGTGAAATGGTTGCTACTTTATTGAGTGGAGTACTATAGTATGGACATTTCTTATATTAAAATTATCAAGAATTTAATTGATATAGTAGAAAAGGAAGAAGAAAAAAACATACTAGATGCTTCAAAGCTCATGAGCGATGCAATTATTAATCATCATAGCATATTTACATTTGGTGCAAGCCATGCGGGTATTTTATCAGAAGAAATGTATTATCGAGCTGGAGGACTAGTAGTTATTAATCCCATTTTTGGGCGTGAAATAATGCTTGATACTACACCTATTACCCAAACAAGTCGCATGGAAAGACTAAATGGATATGGAACTGCTTTAGTTGAAAAAACACCAGTAAAATCTGGTGATGTAGTAATAGTTCACTCGGTTTCTGGGAGAAATCCAGTAAGCATTGATGTAGCTATAGAATGTAAAAAACGAGGTGCTAAAATTGTTGTAATTACTAATTTAAGCTATTCTAAGGAAGTTTCATCGAGACATGTATCAGGAAAAAAACTATATGAATTAGCAGATATAGTAATTGATAATCATGGAGAAAAAGGTGATGCTTGTGTGAAAATAGAAGGCTTAGAACAAAAAGTAGCTCCTTCATCAACGGTTATCGGTGGAATTATTGTGAATTCATTAGTTTCATTAACAACTGCTAAATTAGTTGAATCAGGCATTCATCCAGTTCCTATTTTTTATAGTGCTAATATTGATGGTGGTGATGAGCTGAATCAACAAGTATATCAACAATATAAAGATCAAATTCATTATCAATTTTAGATGAAGAGGTGTGATTATGGCTTGGAAAAATTATTTTCAGATCATGAAAGATGTTGTGGAAAAAATTGAAACAACCCAAGAAGAAGCGATAAAAGCAGCAGCTAATATTTTAGCTAAAACCACAGCACAAGGTGGTATCATATATGGGTTTGGCACTGGACATTCACATTTAGTTACTGATGATGCTTTTTGGCGAGCTGCTACACCAGCTAATTATTGTGCCTTATTAGAACAAAGTGCTACCGGTAGCTTTGAAATAACTAAAAGTTACAATATAGAAAATACATATGGCATTGGTAGACAAATCGTTGATTATCATCGTATTACCCCAAATGATTGTATGATTATCATTTCAAACTCAGGAAATAATATAGCGCCTGTTGATGCAGCTATACGCGCTAAAGAAAAAGGTATACCAGTTATTGCTATTACAGCTGTGGAATATAGTAACTTTTTAAAAACTAAACATCGAGATGGTGTTAAATTAAAAGATATTGCAGATGTTGTAATTGATAATTGTTCATTAATAGGCGATGCGGCAGTTGAAATTGAAGGTTTTCCAATGAAAGTAGGATCTACTAGTACGATACCTAATGTTTTCATCCAAAATGCAATTTTAACAGAAATGGTAGAAATATTAGTTAAGCAAGGAATAGAGCCAGATGTTTATTATAATGGACACATGGCTTTTATGGATGAAGATTGTGCTTTACATAATGAACGCTTAGTTGATAAGTATTTTTATCGCATAAGAAATTTATAACTAAAAAGAGGCTGTAAATTAAAGTTTACAGTCTTTTTTACATTTTTCATAGCCTCTAGACAAACTTTCTTGGTCTATGATCATAAGCTGTAAATCTAATGTCATTGTTTTCCTTGCTATGGTATTTAATTTATACGATATTGATAATACGAGCGAGCAGATACAAATTTAGAAGTGAAAAAAAAGTTCTAAAAATGTTATAATCATTTATAGGAAAAGTAGTGCGAATGAAGTATATATGGACGATATATTTGTCTTTACGCCAAAATTTATGGCTAAATGGCAGGTTATCACCCTCAAAAGAATGAGAGAACTTTTGAATTGATAAAATGATAATTATGTTGTTTTTGTTGTTATAGAGATATAGTCAAAATTTTATGGCTTTTATTAAAGAAAAGATTAATAAATAAAGGTGGTGAAATAACGAATATGACATTAGATGAAATAAAGAAGTTAATTCAAGTAGGAGAAAAGATAAATGTTGAATTTAAAGAATCAAAAAATGCTTTAACAAAGGATATTTTTGATACAGTATGTTCTTTTAATAATAGAAATGGAGGACATATTCTGCTTGGTATAAATGACCAAAAAGAAATTATCGGTGTTAATAAAGATAAAATAAATAAAGTAATCAAAGAGTTTACTACGGCAATAAATAATCCCCAAAAAATATATCCACCACTTTATTTGGTGCCAGAAGTTTTTGAAATTGAAGGCAAGCAAATTATTTATATTAGAGTGCCTGAAGGTTATCAGGTTTGCAGACATAATGGCATAATTTGGGATAGGTCTTATGAAGGCGATATTAATATCACTAATAATTCTGAACTTGTCTACAAGTTATATTCTAGAAAACAAGGAAGCTATTTTGTAAATAAGATATATCCAAACCTGGACATAAATTTTCTTGATTCCTCAGTTATTGATAAAGCTAAGAAAATGGCTGTTGCAAGAAATAAAAATCACGTTTGGGGAAATATGAGTAATGAGGAGATTCTTAGAAGCGCCAATTTGATTCTCACAGATCCTGAGACAAATCGGGAAGGTATCACATTAGCTGCTGTTTTGTTATTCGGAAAAGATAATTCAATTATGTCTGTACTCCCTCAACATAAAACCGATGCTATATTTAGGGTTGAAAATAAGGATAGATATGATGATAGAGATGTGGTTATAACAAACCTAATTGATAGTTATGATAGATTAATAGAATTTGGGCAAAAACATTTGAATGATTTATTTGTCTTAGATGGAATTGTTAATGTTAATGCAAGAGATAGGATACTTAGAGAAATTGTATCAAATACATTAGCTCATAGAGATTATTCGAGTGGTTATCCAGCAAAAATGATTATTGATGATGAGAAAATTACTGTTGAAAATAGTAACTTAGCTCACGGCATCGGAGCATTAGATTTAAATAGATTTGAACCATTTCCTAAAAATCCTGCTATTTCTAAAGTGTTCAGAGAAATAGGGCTTGCAGATGAACTTGGGTCAGGGATGCGAAATACCTACAAATATACACAACTATATTCAGGACAAAAACCATTATTTGAGGAGGGGGATATATTCAGAACGATTATTCCTCTAAAGAAAATAGCAACTCAAAAAGTAGGAGGAAATTGTGTCGTTCACGATGGCACTTACGATGGCACTCACGATGTCGCTCACGATGTCGCTCACGATGTCGCTAACATGAAAAATGAACTTATCGAATTTATAAAAGACCAAATAAGATTGAATAATAAAGTTACAAGACAAGCTATTGCAGAAAGTACTGGTGTTAGTGTAAAAACTATTGAAAGAACAATTAAAGAAATAAAAAACTTAAAATATATAGGTCGTGGTAGTAATGGTCACTGGGAACTTAATGAGTACAAGGAAGATACAAAATAAGGAGGCTTTTTGTTAACAAATAATCTTAAACTTAAAATAGTGCATATTTATGATCTAGTCCATGTCAAGTGGACACATATTAAATAAGTGAAATTAATTTCCAAATTGTCATCATAATATAATCCCACTAAAGTAGATGTAAGAAATAATTAAAATTATCCCATCGATGTGAAAGTATAAAGGTGGGATTTTATTATGGGGAGAAAAGCTGAATATACAAAGGAACAAAAAGTACAAGCGTGTGAAGATTATTTAAAGTGAATAAAAAAGTTAGATAAATAGTTGTTGAATTAAAGATGTACAATCATGGTAACTATATGGTTGTGAATAATCAAAAAATTATAGTGCAAATGTACATACTATTTTTGGCAATAAAAGTACAAATAATAAGTATTCAAAAGAATTTAAGCAGGTGGTTGCACAAGAATATCTACAAGGTAAACGGTCTTCTTTAGATTTAGCAGTTAAATATTGATTTAGAAAAAGTGCAACATAAGATAACTGAACTTAAAAGAATCAATATACGACAAGAAATGGAGATAGAACAGTTAAAAAGACGAAGCTTTCGAAAGAGCCTATTTAGCGAGACTTCCAAGACTAAAAGAACTTATCTTATATGAAAACAAAAGATAAAAGATTATTTGTTAATACAATTATTACCTAAAAGTTCAAGTGAACGACCAATGAGATGCGCTTGATCACGAATGCTAGCAAAAGTGCTTATTAAGTAGGCACAATAATCTTTATCTCAAAAACAAGTTGCTAAACTTACATACTAAGAAATGATTATAGAAGTAATAAAAAAACAACCCAGACCAAATTGGAATGGGTTGTTGATCGATGAGATTTTTAAATGAGAGTGTAAAATGAACTGTGTAAGTTAAGAGTGCGCACAACTTAACTTGTCACAGTTTTTTCTTTTAGAAGATATGATAAAATTGGGAGGTAAAAAGGAAATATGACTATGGCAAGAATAAAGAGAGATCCAAAAAAAGT
>JALEMK010000113.1 GCA_022768265.1 Erysipelotrichaceae bacterium | reverse complement strand
GTTCTCTAAGATCTCGATCAAGCGTTCACCTTTTTCTTTAGCACTAATTTGATTCTTATTGCTTTTTTTCGCACTTGATAACGGATCTAATAAACTAAGTGGAGCTGGCATATATGGTCCTGAGGTCTTAGGGGATACGCTAGCTTCGCTATGAACCTTTGTAGTTGGCAAGCTTGGCGTAGGTTGAGCTTCTTTTACAACTTCTGGTTTTTCAAAAGTTTTTTCTTCAATTGGCCCAAATGGTCTTATCGTTTCTGCTTGGTCATCGGCTAGTTCATCATCAGCCTCGATAAACAAACTTGAACGACCTTTTTTATTACTTGGAAGATCATCATCCACATTGATGGTATTGATCATTTGACGAGTTGGCATGACGATTTCTTCCTCGTCTTCTTCCTCATCATCATGACTTAAAAGTTCTTTTGATTTTTCCAAGATCATATTACCACCTGTAAATACCTTGGCAATTTGTGACATCGGAACCACTAACAATAACGCAATGATCAACATTACGACAATGACGATGATCGTCCCTTGATAGTCAAATAAGATCGTTGAAACCGACAATAACAAAGCTCCGATGATCCCGCCAAAACTATTACCACCACTAGTGAAGTATTCAGGAATCTCACTGATAAAACGCTGGAAGATCGCAAATCCACTTAGCTTTTGATCATAAGGCATCATTGCCCAGATCAGCAAGCATAGAACCAATAAAATACTAGCAATAAGCTTGTTGGTCGTAAGGTTTTTACTATAACGCTTAACATTATGCATGATTGCGATCACACATAAATAAATCAATACGACATAATAATATTCGCCGAATAAGACCCTAAACAAATTGTATAAAAACATGCCAACTACGCCTAGTCGCATACAAGCAATC
Source organism: Erysipelotrichaceae bacterium (assembly GCA_022768265.1). Taxonomy (GTDB): domain Bacteria; phylum Bacillota_I; class Bacilli_A; order Erysipelotrichales; family Erysipelotrichaceae; genus JALEVB01. Next base: position 1,284 of record JALEMK010000113.1, on the reverse strand, counting down.
AACACTAGCGCCCCGATGATCACGACACTAAGATATGTATAGAGTTCTTTTTCTTGTTGTTTTTTCTTTGCACTTTTTCTTTTGGCCACACTACTACCTCTAATCCTTGATATTGATCTCTACGATAGCTGGAAGGATCATTGGTTTCTTACCTGTTTCCTTGAAGACATAACGTGCGATCTTTTCTCTTGCTTCTTGACGGCAAGACATATTATCATAACGTTTTTCTTTAACCGCAGTATTGATGATTTCTTCAAACATCACTCCTACTTCTTTCATGACATAATCAGCATCTTTCAAGTAGATTACCCCACGGCTTTGAACATCTGGTCCACCGATGATCTGCTTGGTACGATAGTTAACGACCACACCCGCAACGATGACCCCATCGGTAGATAAAATTTCACGATCTTTCAAGACCATTCCCGATGAATCTAGATTATCTTTACCATCGATCATGACATCTTCTAACTGCAACATATCATAATGTTTGCTTAAGATTCCATCTTCAATGGTTGCAATTTGCCCGTTATCCAAAACGATGATATGATCTGCTTTATATCCCATATCTAATGCAATATTTGCGTTTGATACCAGCTGACGATATTCTCCTTTGACTGGCACATAATAACTTGGATTAAATAAATAAAGCATCATCTTTAGATCTTCGATCGCTGCATGCATCGAATAAGCACGCTTGCTATCAACTGCAACGACCTTAGCACCTTCTTTATACAGATCATTTTCCATCTTCGTTGCTTCATGCTCTGTTCCTGGTACCATCGGTGATGCGATGATGATCGTATCAGTTTCTCTAAATTCTAATTGCGCATCTTCTTTGATAGCGATCTTATGTACGCGCTTAAAGATATTAGAGCCGCTACCAGAAATGATGACCACGACATTTTCATCATCATTATTGAATTTATTCTTCGCGATTTCAGCATTTACAGGCACATGATAATAGCCTAGCTTCTCGATATCCATCATCATTTGTTTTAGCTCGTCATCAAAGAAACAGATCTTACGTCCGTATTTGACCGCTAATTCAATAACTTCGATGATACGATAGATATTTTGATTATATAACGTAACGATGATACGATTGTTGGTATCTTCAAAACTTGGTTCAATGATCGATGTGATGCGATGTTTAGGCGCACTATGTCCCTCACGCGTTGATCCTACAGATTCGGTCAACAATGCCAAGACCCCTTCATTACCAATTTTGGTAATTTCACTTAAATTACCTCTAAAGGCCTCATTTTTAATATCATAATCAAC
>JALEMK010000108.1 GCA_022768265.1 Erysipelotrichaceae bacterium | reverse complement strand
AATGCTGATATTGATGCAGCAGGCATTGATCTTGGAGGGAATGCTTTGATCGATGGAACATTTGCAGGAGAATTAGATGGTAATGGACATACTATCTACAATTTATCACAACCATTATTTAATCAAATTGTTAATGCAAAGATCAGTAATTTGACTATTACTAATAGCAATATTACCAGTGATACTTATAAAGGTGCTTTGGCAAACAAAATTGTGGAAAGTGAGATATTCAATATTCGAGTACATGATACAACTATCACCAATAATACTAATCAGTTAGGAACATTAGCAGGACATATTCAAAGAAGTAATTTGGATAAAATTGCTATCGTAAATGCCACTGTTACATCTAGCAATACAATTGGTGGAATTGCTGGTCAAATAGATACTTCAACATTACAAAATATCATAGTTAATGGAAGTTTTACTGGTACTTTATATCATACTTTGGGGTCTAGAGTTGGGGGCGTAGCAGGATGGTTAAGCACAGATAGTATCATTCATAATTGTTATGTAAATGCATTTGTAGAAGGCGTAAATAGTGTTGGTAATGGTGGAATGATTGGTGGACCTAATAAAGGAACCGTTAATATCCATAATTCTATTAGCTTAGTTCAAGGACCTAATTCATATCGAATAAGTGGCTTCCCTGTGCTTACAAATGTGGAAAATATTTATGAGCTTTCAACGTCTACAAGTTTAAGTAATTATAGTGATGATTTGAGTGATAAAGTTAAGTTGGTTGATGAAAATCAAGTATTAGATCCAAATTTCTATATTCAAGAATTGGGGTGGAGCGAAGAAGTTTGGGATTTTCAAGATGTAAGTAATGGTAGTTTGCCAACTTTGAGATAAATAATTTATCATGCGAAAATAAGTATATTTTCTATTAATTTTCGATTTCAATTTGTTCATATAGAGGAGGCTTGTAATTTAGCTTTTATGGTATATCCCCTCCATACTGGATTATCCAGTAAGGAGGAGATATATTACATCATGTCGATGTTTTTTTAGAATATTTATGGCAGAAAAGCACTTAATAATCTCAAAAATTAGTGACTTTTCTGCCTTTTATATTGCATGAATTAGTGTGATTTATAGGATTATGGATGATAACATCATGGCGATCACTAATAGTGACAATGTGAAATTGGTCAGCATCATGTAAACCATGAATGAACTTGTTCTATAGGATCATTTGATTTGCAAGCATGAGGATGCACTAGATTTTTGCTTCATTTATCTAAAAGTAAAGCATCTTTACAGCCGATTTGGAAGACGAAGCAATTATTTTTAAAGCGCTGATCATCATCGTTTTTGAATATAATCCCATACGTATGGCATGCCAAGAGATTCAGGTAAATCTAGGCTATCGCTTGTTTCTAGGAATTGGAAATCGATGAACCTGTGCCTTACTTTTCAACTTGATCTTAAAACTATATCCTAAATCAGCTATTTTTAAAGAAATATTTGAAAAAATTCTTTCTTAGGCAGTGTCTTGCTGTTTTGTTGATTGTATGACCGTATTCGAAAATAGCACTAATTTGCAAGCCATAAGCCAATAAAAGAAAACCATCAATGAAAGAACGATAGATCTAGAAAGCGGATGTTTCATAAGGGTAAAAAAAACTTAGCTTATTCGCATCAAACATTTTGGATAAGAAGGCATTTATTTTGAATGTATTGATCGTGCCAAGAAATATCCATGATGACATATCCTTTTTTGAAGCTTTTGCACAGCTTATCAAGGGTATATATAGAAGTTGAATCAAGAGTGTTTCATTAGATGCTGGTTTTCTGATTCCTGCTATGTGCAAAGAGCTCATGAAAAACGTTCAGGTTTCGTGTATGCGCATAAGCGGTCGATGCTAAAAAACTTTGAAAAATACCCACAAAAGTAAGCTAAAAAAGTTGTCTTACATAACAAGCCCATACATCCTCATTTTGAATGAGAAAGTATGGGCTTGTTAATAGTCTAAAATATGTCTCTAGACATTTTGATCTTTAAAACCATTCCATACTGGTTTTCCAGTATATTTTTTTGCTTGTTGCTTTCCTGTTAATACTTGATAGGTATTAAAAGCAAGGGCTTCTTGTTCGTATTCGCCAGGGTATACTTTGATAGGTGCGATCCATTCGCAACGATCTTTGATCATTTCATACACATCATCAAAGCGCATTAGCCCTCCAGTTAAGATAATAGCGTCAACTTTGCCCTTTAGCGTACAACTCATTGCACCGATACTTTTGCTAACTTGGTATATCATAGCTTGCCACACTCTAGTTGCTTTAGGATCAATACCAACTAAGGAATGAATCTTATCGGAATTTGAGGTATTGAAATAATTAGATAGTCCCCCGGTACAACTACATAAATTAAGCATTTCACTTTTTGGCTTATCCCAAAGATAACGAATGACATCGGTAATAGCCATGCTTCCCATACGCGTAGGAGTGAAAGGTCCATCACCACCACCTCCATCATTTCCGTCGATCATCATGCCATTTTCATGTGCGGTAATCGTAATACCTCCATCGATATGACAAACGATCAAGTTAAGCTTTTCATATGGCTTACCAATTTCATTAGCATATTTGTGAGCTACAGCTTTAAGGTTTAAAGCGTGGCAGATCGATCGACGATAGATACCTTCGATACCAGTTATCCTTGCAAGATCGCAATATTCATCCACAACTGTTGGGTCGCTCATAAAGATCTTACCGCCATATTTTTCTTGTATCATCTTAGCCATTTGTACACCTAGCATTGAAGAGTGATACAAACCTCCTTTAGAAGCTTTAGTATCTTCAATCAATAAATCATCTACCTCGTAAGTGCCACTAACAACAGAAAAACTAGGGCCACCACGACTAGCGATAGCATCTAAATTACATAGATCGATGTTATTTTCTTTGATAAATTTGTTAACTACCTCCATGCGATATGTTAGTTGGTCGTTGATCGTAGGAAAAGTTTTTAAGATGCTTGAATCGTGAAAAACATCTGTGGTAGTAATATGTTCTTTATTAATGAATAAGGAAAGCTTGGTTGAAGTAGAACCAGGATTTATTACAAGAATCTTATAGTTTTTCATATATCCTCCTTATAGAAAGCTAAACACTTAATATTGTACGCAATTATTAATTGATTGTTAATAAATATATAGCATAAATATTTACTTGATGATAAAATATAGATGTAAAAATTATCGTTTTTCGATAATTTTATAAAGGAGGTAAGTATGGGGCACATGTATCAAAACTATTTTGATTTAATGGCGTTTCTACCAGTGATCGCTATTGTTTTATTTATTATCATGCTTTATATCGTGCTGAAGTTTGATCGGGGCGAAGCTAAGATGAATTTTGTTACTAAGATTATCTTCTTAGATAGGTCATTAAAATTGATCCTCATTTTCTATCTTATTGGTTTTGTGGTAGGGATGGCAGTAATCTTAGCTACGAGTGGGTTATTATATAATAGTTTTGGTGTGATTGATAATTTTCCCGCGGTTTTAGGTGTTGGTTCCATATTGACTAGCGTACCCCTTTTTATTCAACTATACTTTTATTATTTAATTTATAAAGAATACAAGATCTTGATCAATAATTTAAAACAAGAGATTATTTTTGATCAAAACAATGTCAAAGCTTTGAAGAAGATTGCTAAGGTAATGATATGGATCTTAATATTAAATCTAATACTTTATATTTTAAGTAATTGTTCAATACTATTGGTCATGTTAGCAATGATAAGCAATTATGGCAATCTTTTTATGGACATGAATATCGATATCAATACGATCCTTGATATCAATGTCTTATTATATTTTGTGGTATGTATCATCTTTAATATCTTGGCAGAGGTCATGGCCAAAGCTACGGAAATATATGAAGAAAATCAATTGACGATTTAAATATGATTAAAGTACATCTAAAAGAATTGCTTAAAGCTAAAGGAATGACCAATAAAGAACTAGCTGCTTTGATCGATATTACCGAAGCCAATCTTAGCATCTTATGTAGTGGTAAAGCCAAAGCGGTAAGATTTTCCACTTTAGAAAAAATCTGTGCGGTCTTAGATTGTGATGTTAAAGATATTTTAAGTTATGATAAAGAAAAGGAGTAAACACTATGAAAAATATTAAAGGAAAATTAATTAGTTTAACGATATTAACCTTTGTATTTGCTTTGATTTGTTGTTTTGTAGTTAGCATGGGACTTCAGCAGTTATTTATGTTAAGTGGAATTGTCGTTGATGAATCGATGAATAACTTGGAATTTTTAGCGATAGGATTATTATATATTTTTGGCCTAGATATCTTTTTTATTTATCTATTTTATAAAGAAATATCTAACGTATATCACAAGATAAATAATCCAGATATTTTCCGTAGCTATTTAGCTAAATATCAAAAAGAAATGATGTATGGCTATGTTATCATGGTGGTAGTGACGATCGTTATGGGTTTTACTAGTTATAAAGCACTAGGATATTTATTTGGTGGTTTATCTTTATGTGCTTTGATACCATTACAACTAGATCTTTGGATCATTAAAAACTATTATAAAAAGGCACGTATCTAACGTGCCTTTTTATCAATGGATGAAAAGCTCGCAGATATAAGCCATGATACATGCAAAAATAGCTACAGTGATCAAGCTTTTTTCTTGATAAGCTAACCATAGGGCCACTAAGGTTCCAAACAGAGAGCTGGTGATATTATTGGTGGCCATGAAGATAGTAGGGAAGGTCATGGCCCCTAATACAGCATAAGGAACATAATATAAAAAAGATTTGAGATATTTGTTCGTTATTTCTTTTTGAAAGATGGTTATCGGCAGCATTCTGATCAAATATGTGACCAAAGCCATGATGATAGTATATGCTAGATATTGTTTCATTAACTATCCTCCTTGGGATGTAAGATGGCCATTGTCCCTGCACTGATCAAAGTACAAATGATAATGATAAAGCCACTGCCTATACCGATAAAATTATTTAGATAATTGATGATGATGCTTGAAATAGCGGAGATCACAACTACCAATTTGATATCGCGATCTTTTTTAGCAGCAGGAATGATGATGGCTAAAAACATCCCATAAATAGCTAAGCCTAAAGCGTTTTGCAATTTATGATCTAACAAACTTGAGGCGATGCAACCTACATAAGTTCCTAAGGTCCAACCAATGATCGGTAAGCTCATCAACCCTAAAAAATAAGCGCGGGATATTTTATCCTTCGTATTAGAGCTAACGGCAAAGATCTCATCGGTAATCCCATGTGCTAAGATCATGCGATCGAGGGTATGCCATTTATTATCTACTTTTTGAGATAGGGACAGTGACATCAAAGCATAGCGTAAATTAATTACTAGTTGGGTCAAAGCTAATTCTAGATAAGCTCCTTCAGTTATGAATAATGGTAAACCAGCAAACTGTCCAGCACTGGTCAAATTGGTCAAAGAAACCAAGATCGCAATAAAAGGTGGTATATTTAAACTTACAGCTAAGATACCAAAAGTAAATGATACCGGAAAATAACCTAAAGCTATAGGTATTCCATCTTTGATGCCCCTTATAAAACGATTTTTACTGCTCATATTCCCACCTATTGTTATATAGTATGCTCCTATGTTGCTAGTTTTGTCAATAAAGGATAGCTTTGAAAAAAAGCTAAAAATAAACTATACTTAAATTAACATCATAGAATAATTAAAATAACATAAAGGAGGGATAATTCATGTCAAAAGTATTAGTAGCATATTTTTCAGCCGGCGGGACTACAGCCAAATTAGCGCAAAGATTAGCAACCATCATTCAAGCCGATCTTCATAAGATCACTCCAGCAACAGCTTATACCCAAGCTGATCTAAACTGGTTAGATAAAAATTCTCGAAGCAGCATTGAAATGAATGACCTAAGTTCACGGCCAGCCATTAGTAGTAAAGTAGATAATATGGCAGACTATGATGTGATCTTCGTAGGTTTTCCGATCTGGTGGTATATTGCCCTAACGATCATCAATACCTTTTTGGAAAGCTATGATCTAAAAGGTAAGACCATCATTCCTTTTGCTACATCAGGTGGAAGTGAAATGGGAAAAACTAATGAGCATTTGGCTGCTAGTTGCCAAGGTGCAACTTTATTAGAAGGTAAAGTCTTCAGTAGTGATATTGATCATGCTAAGTTATCTGCATGGATCGATAGTTTAAAACAAGCTTAATTATTTTTTGTTCAGCAAATTTTAAGAAAGGGGCATTTCATGAAGATCACATGGATAGGACATTCTTGTTTCAAAATCGAAAAAGATGGTTATATCATCATTATCGATCCTTATGAAGATGATAGCGTTCCAGGTTATAGACCCATCAAGCAAAAAGCTCATCTAGTTTTATGTTCCCATGAACATAGCGACCATAATTATCGTCAAGCAATAGAAATCTTACCTGCGCAGTCATCACCATTTACGATTACAACAATAGCCACTTATCATGATGATCAGCAAGGTAGTTTAAGAGGAAGCAATAATATCCACATCATGCAAGATGGAAAATATAAGATTGCACATCTAGGTGATCTAGGATGTGAACTAGAACCATCTGCCAAAATGTTGTTGCAAGATTTAGATGTTTTGTTGATACCGGTTGGGGGAACTTATACGTTGGATTATAAACAAGCCCTTGCACTTATTGATGATCTAAGACCTAATATCACCATTTTGATGCATTATCGTGATGATATAAAAGGTTTTGGTTTTGAGGAAATTGCCACATGTGCGCAGATTAAAACATTGAAAGATAATGTCATCGTATTAAATGATACAACTTTAGATTTGACCACTCAGCATTTTAATGAGCAGATCCTCATTCTTAGTCCTCAAAATATAAATGTCAGGTAAAAAGTTACCTGACATTTTTTAGGCTTGCTCATTTAAATTGATGATTTGCCGTTTATGACCATATAAGGTCTTACTACCAAAATACAATGCAATGAAACATGATAAGCAAACTGTTGCGCATATAGAAATGATGATGGCAATTTGATAAAGGATGGCGGTTGTCGGTAAAGTGCCGGCTAACATTTGACCAGTCATCATACCAGGTAAAGATACGATTCCCATACCTAACATAGAATTTAAGGTTGGTAAGATCGCTGTTTCTAAACCTTGCTTAACAAATGGCAATAAGATCTTATCAGCGGCCACCCCAGCACAGCTTAATGCTTCAATGCGATATTTTTGATCTTTCAAGGCTTCAACAAAGGTCTTTAAGCCTAAAGATACGCCTGTCATTGTATTTCCCATCAACATTCCTGAGATAGGGATGACATATTGCGGTGTAAATGCATTGTTACCAACCACGATGAAGATGAAATAAAAAATCGTAAATAAACCCGAAAATGCAATGGAACCAGCGATAATTAACTTAAAGCGATTATTTAATTGGGGTTGTTGTTTTAAGACCCGATAAATCGTAAAACTGATCATGGCTACTAAATAAGCGATAGTAAAGATCAAATGCGGATTATCAAAGATATAAGTCAAGATAAATCCAGCCAAGGCTAGTTGGATGGTCATCTTAAAGCTCGCCATCAATAACATCTTGCTTTTATCAACCTTGCACTTGCGCATGATCGCTAAAATCAATAGTAATAATAAATAGATACAAAGAAACTGCCAAATTTGAATTTCAATTACTTCTTTCATCTTATTCTTCTCCTAATCTAATGATCTTATCTGCAAATTTATTGACCAAAGCCTGATTGTGACTGACACAAATTGCTGTAAGTTGATGTTGTTGAATAAAAGCTTTTAATTTTATCATCAAGTCATTGGATGTTTTTTCATCTAAAGCGGCAGTTGGCTCATCCAATAAGATGATTTCTTGAGCTAATGATAAAAAGATAGCTAAAAAGATTCGTTGGCGCTCACCACCAGATAGATGATCACAATTTTCTTCTAATGGTTTGTCGATGCAACAAATATCTAGATACATCTTCATCTTATCTTCGTCAATGCACGTTTGCCCACGGTTTTCATAATAGAAATAAAAGTTTTCTTTGATATTACCTTTGATCAAATAAACATTTTGTGGTATCAATAGAACCTTTCGGCGATAAGCTAGGATCTCATGATCTTCTAAGGGCATATCATGAAAAAAGATCGTATTTTTATCTGCGATGATCAAGCCATTTAATAATTTTAAGTAAGTACTTTTACCACAACCGCTTTTGCCTGTGATGAAACTAAAGCTACCTTGGTAAAATTGTAGATCAGGATATTTTATGTCATAAAAATGCAAATTGTTTTTGGAATTTAAAATTAATTTATAGTTTGTCATAATTTCTTACCACCTGTATTGATTAAATTGGGAATTGCTTGATGTCAAAATCATTTTTAATAATGATATGATACCACTAAATGATAGGTATGGCTAATTTTTAAAATAATTATTATCACTATTAACAAGATTTTAAAAAAGGTAAAATGTTAGTATCGATACGCGAATTTTACAGATCATATCATAGGAGGATAAAAAAATGAAAAGAATAACGCAAAACAAATATTACATCATGCTAGCATTGGGTATTGGGGCCTTAATATCGGTGGTTGTTTTATGTCAGCTATGGACATCGGTAAAGTTTCATGCGGAAAGCATTGCTTATATCAATGAGCAGATCGGTAATGTCATGAGCTTAACAGCGGCATCTAGTGCGGCATCAGCTAGCATATCTCTTTTACCAGGTGATGCGGGGATCCCAATTGCAAATCAATTAGCAAGCTTTAGTTCAGAATTTATGTTGATCCTATGTGGCTTATACCTTGAAAAGTATTTATTGATCATTACGGGATATATTGCTTTCTATGGTTTGATTCCAGCTGGTTGTCTATTTGGTATCATATATCAATATAATGCTAAAGCACAATATAAACAAATAGCCATGAAACTATGTGCCTTTGCAGTGTTATTGTTGTTGACGATACCTGTTAGTATCCAGATATCCAAGGCCATAGATGAGGTATATCATTTTTCCACGATCGAAATCGTTGATCAAGCTAATGAAATAACCACTACGCCATTGCCCGAAGAAAATAAGGAAAATGACTGGTTTGGAGGATTCGTTGATTCTGTGCAAAATGGAATCAGTTCAATAACTAGTAATGTAAGTGATGCCGTAGAAGAAGGAAAAATGTTAGTTAGTAATTTTATCGAAGCGATTGCTGTGATGATCATAACCTCATGTGTGATTCCTATATTGGTATTCATGATCTTATTGTGGGGATCTAGATCGATTCTGGGGATTGATTATAATAATCCAGATGTAAATAAATTAATAACATTTAAAAGCAGAAATAAAGAATAACAGATCAGCTATGGCTGATCTGTTATCTTAATGAGAATTGTTATATAATTAAATAAATTCTAATAAAATAATGCATAATAAATGAAATGAATACGAATAGATTTTAAATAACAGATATTTATTTAATATTGAGGTGAAATGGTGGATAAGCTTTTAGAAGAGTTAAACTTAGGATTACAGACATCCTTCATAGATAGTAATGTTAATTCATTGCTTTCTTTTCGTTCGGAATTTATTGCGAATGATTATAAAAAGGGGAAAAAATTATTAGTTTCTTTAGAGGAAGAACTTCAATATTGTGAATCTTTTTGTATGAGCGTTGCCTTCATTACTAAAAGCGGAATTACGCCTTTACTACAAACGCTAAAAGAACTAGAAGAGAGAAACGTTAGCGGTAAAATATTAACGACCGATTATTTATTATTTACAGAACCAGCAGCTTTGAATAAACTAGCATCATTGAAAAATATCGAGCTTAAGATGTATTTGACAAATGATAATAAAGAGGGTTTCCATACTAAAGGATATATCTTTCAAAAAGGAGAAATATATCGCATGATTATTGGGAGTTCTAATATGACCCTTAATGCTATAACCATAAATCGTGAGTGGAATACCAAAATAGTTTCTAATTGTAACGGTGAAATTGCTCAAGATATTTTGGGTGAATTTAATAATTTGTGGAATGATCATCAGGCTAAGGCTTATGAAGATGTTATTTTAGATTATACGCAAAGATATGATATAAAAAAGGCTAAGAATCATAGATTGAATAATATGCTAGCCTTGCAGGGACAGCCTAAATTAGAGGCTCTAACGCCAAACAAAATGCAACAGGAATTTATTAAAAATATAAAGCAAATGATAGCTGAAAAAAATATTGATCGTGCTATGCTCATTTCTGCTACAGGAACAGGAAAGACCTTTGCTTCAGCCTTTGCGTTAAAAGAGCTACAACCTAAAAAAAGCTTGTTTATTGTGCATAGAGAACAAATTGCTAAGCAAGCTTTGGAAAGCTATAGAAGAGTTTTTGGCGATCAAAAAACTTATGTATTATTTTCAGGAAATTCAAATGATATCTTAGTTACCAAACATGCAGACTTTGTTTTTGCTACAATGCAAATGATATCTAAAAATGAAGTGATTAACAATTTTTCTCCATATCATTTTACTAATATCATATTAGACGAATGTCATCATGCGGGTGCTGAAAGTTACAAGAAAATAATGAATTATTTTAAGCCGAAATTTTGGTTAGGAATGACTGCAAGTCCGGATACAACACGTTTTAATGTTTATGAAATTTTCAATCATAATATTGCTTATGAAATTAGATTACAACAAGCTTTAGAAGAAGACTTACTGTGTCCTTTTCATTATTTTGGTATAACGGATATTGAAATAGCAGATGATTTTTCAAATAACGAGATATCTTTTAATGATTTAGCTAGTGATAGCAGAGTTGATTATATCATTGAACAAGCTAATTATTATGGTCATAGTGGAGATAGAGTAAAAGGTTT
>JALEMK010000050.1 GCA_022768265.1 Erysipelotrichaceae bacterium | reverse complement strand
ATGCACCAGTCTTCAATATTTTCTAGCCATGATACAAATGTTTTTTCAAAACGTTCAGGATAGAAATTTATTTTTTGCGCTGGATCAGCTTGATTTTTTAAGACATCTTGCGCTAAAGGCTTCATCTTAACAAACCATTGTTTAGATAGATATGGTTCAACGACCGCATTGGTTCTTTCTGAATGTCCCACTGGGTGAACGATTTCTTCGATCTTAACCAAGTTACCAGCAGCTTCGATCTTTTGGGTTACTTTTTCACGACATTCATAGCGATCTAAGCCTGCAAATTCTCCCGCAAGTTCGTTCATCGTGCCATCTGGATTCATGCAAATTGGCATTTCCAAATGATGACGCAAAGCAATCTGATAATCGTTTGGATCATGCGCTGGGGTACATTTCATTGCCCCTGTACCAAATTCAATATCGATATAATCATCAGCGATGATCGGCAATTGTTGACCATTTGCGGGATTGATCGCATGTTTACCAACCATTTGGGCATAACGAGCATCATCAGGATGTACAACGACACAAACATCACCAAACATCGTTTCTGGACGGGTGGTTGCAATCGTAAAGTTTTGTTTGGTCTCAACGCATTCATAATTGAAGTAATACATTTTACCTTTATCTTCTTGGTGGATTACTTCGACGTTGCTTAACGCTGTTTTAGCTTCAGGGTCCCAGTTGATGATTCGATAACCTTGATAGATCAAACCTTCTTTATATAATTCGACAAAGACCTTGGTAACAGCTTTATTAAGTCCTTCATCTAACGTAAATCTTTCTCTAGAATAGTCTAAGCTATTACCTAGCTTGGCCCATTGTGAACGAATGAAATCCGAATATTCATGTTTCCATTCCCAAGCTTTTTCTAAATATTTTTCACGGCCTAGATCATAGCGGGAAATGCCTTGCTTGTGCAATCTTTCATCTACCTTAGCCTGCGTTGCGATCCCTGCATGATCCATTCCAGGAAGATAAAGCATATCATAGCCTTTTAAGCGTTTATAACGCGCAATGATATCTTGTAAGGTATTATCCCAAGCATGACCTAAATGTAGCTTCCCTGTTACATTTGGTGGAGGAATAACGATCGTAAAAGGATCTTTGCTTTTATCACCAGCAGTAAAATAACCTTTATTGATCCACTTATCGTACTTACCATCTTCAACGCTTAGATGATCGTACTTCGTATTTAATTCTTTCATATCCTATATCCTTTCTACAAAAAAAGAGAAATCCATCCAAAGGACGAATTTCTCGTGGTACCACCTTAATTCGCATATATATGATAAATATATGCCTCATTTGCTGTTAACGCCAACATACGATCTAAACTACTACCATTTCATCTAGATAACTCCAAGACTACCTTCCCTATATTTGAATATCGTTTTACACCATCCAACGACTCTCTAAAAAGCTAAATATAAGTACTCCTTCTTTTCAACGTTTGTATTGATTATAACACATTTTGCTAATTACGCAATTATTTTAGTTATGGCCTCCCATAATTGTGGCAAACCATAACGTGTTTCACTAGAAAAAGCGATTAATGATTGATCATTGATCTTCAAGGCTTCTTTGATCACTTTCAGATTTTTCATTCGATCACTAGCTTTAACCTTATCATATTTGGTAGCTACAACCAAGACCTTGATATTGAATGAACGCGCATATTCGATCATTTCGATATCATCTTTAGTAGGTTTATGACGCATATCCACGATTTGAACCATCGCTTTAAGCTGTTGGCGATTACCAAAATAATCATCCATCATCTGCGCAAAATTAAGTAATTCTTGTTTGCTGCGTTGCGCATAACCATAGCCTGGAGCATCCACCAAAACAAATTGATTATCTACAGCAAAGAAATTTAATAATTTAGTTTTTCCCGGAGTGTTACCTACATATGCCAGTTTCTTACGGTTGACCAAGGTGTTGATCAGACTTGATTTACCAACATTACTGCGCCCTACCATGATAAACTCAGGAAGTTCGCTTTGAGGAAATTGCGCCTTTTGGATCGCACTTCCTAAAAAGATGGCTTCATGATACTGCATTATACCAAGGCTTCCTTGATAACTTGATCAACATTTTCAACTGGGATATATGTAACCTCATTTTTAACGATTTCCGGAATTTCATCCATATCTTTCATATTTGCTTTAGGGATGATGATGGTTTTGATACCAACACGATGAGCTGCTAAAGATTTTTCACGAAGACCACCGATTGGTAAAACATTACCTCTTAAGGTCACCTCACCAGTCATCGCAATATCTTTTTTCACTTTTTGATTGGTCAAGGCACTGACCAATGCTGTTGTCAATGTTACCCCAGCACTAGGACCATCTTTAGGAACAGCACCTTCTGGCACATGAATATGGATATCATGATTTTCAAAGAATTTAACATCGATCTTAAATTGTTTAGCATGTGATTTAACATAATCTAACGCAATTTCCGTTGATTCTTTCATGACATCGCCCAATTGACCAGTAACCACTAAACGTCCCTTACCTTCAAAATAAGTAACCTCTACTGGTAAGGTATCGCCACCAAACGCGGTATAAGCCAAGCCAGTTACTACCCCAACCTGATCTTTCTTCTCCTTGATACCATATTCAAATTTCTCTTTACCTAACCATTCATTAATTAATTTTTTGGTTACCTTGATAGATTTTTTGTTATCTTTCAATATGGCCAAAACACTTTTACGACAAAGCGTAGCGATCATTCTTTGTAACTGACGCACCCCTGCTTCACGGGTATAATGACGAATCAAATAAATCAGTTCATTTTCCGTGATCTTAAATTGTGCTGGTTTTAAACCATTAGCTAAGATTTCTTTAGGAACTAAATGGTTGATGGCAATCTTGACCTTTTCAACCTCCGTATAGCTGCTTAGATTGATGATTTCCAAACGATCACGCAACGCTTCAGGAATATTTTCTAAATAGTTAGCCGTTGCCACAAACAATACTTTTGATAGATCATATGGTTCTTCTAAATAATGATCAGAAAATTGATTATTTTGTTCAGGATCTAAGACCTCTAACATTGCCGAACTTGGATCACCTTTGTAGTCACTACCTAACTTATCGATCTCGTCGATCAAAAAGACCGGATTAATGACCTTAGCTTTTTTCATTCCTTGGATGATCCGACCAGGCATGCTACCTAGGTAGGTACGACGATGTCCTCTAATTTCTGCTTCATCTTTTACCCCACCTAAGCTCATCTTGACAAAATGACGATCTAAGGCATTAGCAATGGATTTAGCTAAACTAGTCTTCCCAACCCCTGGAGGACCTACCAAACATAAAATAGGCGCATTTAAAGAATTGGTCATTTGCTTGACCGCTAGATATTCCATGATCCTTTCTTTAACTTTTTCTAGACCATAATGATCATGGTCTAGAATTTCCTGTACCCGATTTAAATCTTCCGTATCGATAGTTTCTTCAAACCAAGGAACTTTCACTAACCAATCTAAATAAGTACGAACGACACTAGCTTCTTGGGAAGCACTTGGTAATTGTTCATAACGATCTAATTCTTCTTTAGCTTTAGCTTTGACATGATCAGGATAAGGATTTTCTGCGATCATCTTACGCAAATTAGCTATATCATCATCGCCATTAGCAACATCTCCTAATTCTTCTTTGATGATGCGCATCTTTTCTCGCAAATAATATTCTTTTTGACTTTCATCAATTTTTTCTTTCACCTTGCTATTGATACGATTTTCGATCTTGCTGATTTCTTTATCTTTTTGTAAGATTTCCAAGATCCTTAACAACCGCATATTAACTTCTCTGATTTCTAACAGTTCTTGACGATCTTCTAAGCTTAGATGATAGAACTGACTGAATTGATCAGCTAATAAAGCCGCACTAACACCTTTAGATAGCTGTTCGATGATCTCCGCTGGGAAAGTTTGCGCAACTGATGATATATTTTCAAATTCATAGATGACTTTTTTAGCTAAAGCTATTTCTTCATTTGGTTCACCAATGATGTCATCCAGCACTTCGACATTTGCATACATCATATCCGCCGTATTTTCAAAACTAACTACTTTAGCACGTTGTTGTCCTACAAAGGTTACTCTTAAAAAATCATTTTTACGACGAATCAATTTGATCTTACAAATAGTTCCAACTTGATAAAGGTTATCTAACTCGATACCTTCATGCAAGATATCTTTTTGGCATACTACAAAAATCGTACTATCGTAATCAGCTTGAGCCTTGTCAACCGCAGCTACGCTAGCTTTTCTACCTACTTCAACAATGACTTCCTGGTTAGGAAAAACCACGATTCCTCTGGTGCATACTACAGGTAATTGTAATTGTTTTGCCATATAAACACTTCCTTTCTACTAAAGGAATAAAATAAGACGCGTTAAGCGTCTTATTTATTCGCAGTATCTTTAATTAAATCGTAAGCTTTACGAATTTTTACATCATATTCAAGATTTTCTGCTGGAATAAGTTTCTTAACTTCTTCAACATCCATACCATATGAATCAGCAATATTCTTGTATTCGTTTTCAACATCGCCTTCTTCAACAGATAAGCCTTCTTTATTAGCAATAGCTTCAAGAACTAATCTGAATTTTACTTTATTAAGTGCATCTGTTTCAAATTGTGCTTTGATCGCATCCATTGTTTGGTTTGTCATTTTCAAGAATTGATCTAAGCCCATTCCTTGTTGTTGTAAACGCATTGCAAAGTCATTGATCAAGCTATTGGTTTCTTCATCGATCATTGCTTGAGGAATATCAACTTTAACACCATCAACTACTTTAGTCATCAATTCATTTAAAGCTTTGTCTTCAGCAGCTCTTGTTTTATCAGCTGTCAAATTATTTTTGATGTGTTCTTTTAATTGATCAATTGTTTCAACGCCTTGAGCATTTACATCTTTTGCAAATTCATCATCTAGTTCAGGAAGAACTTTGGTTTTTACTTCATGTACTTTAACTTTGAAAACAACTGGTGCACCAGCTAGATCTTGTACATGGTAGTTTTCAGGGAAACTAACATTAACTTCTTTTTCATCTTCAGCTTTAGTGCCTACTAATTGATCTTCAAATCCTGGGATAAAACTATTTGAACCTAATACTAGATCATATTTTTCGGCTTTTCCGCCTTCAAAAGCAACACCATCTTTGAATCCTTCAAAGTCAATTGTGACGGTATCGCCATTTTCAGCTACTTCTTTAACTTGCATTTCTGCATATCTTTCTTGTAGACGTTTTAATTCATTAGCGATTTCTTCTTCACTAACTTCAACATTTTCTACATTATAAGCTAAGCCTTTATATTCACCTAATTCAACTTCAGGTTTAACGGTGATTTCAAAAGTCACTGTTGCTTTATCTTCTTGTAATTCATCTAAGTTTTTCAATTCAGGTCTAGCAACTACTTCTAAATTGTGTTCTTTGATACCTTCTTGTAATAATTCGTTTGCAACGCTTTCGATAGCTTCGATCATTACATTTTGTTTTGATATATGTTTTTCAACAAGTTTGCGAGGTGCTTGGCCTTTTCTAAAACCAGCAACTTCAACATTCTTAGCTAATTTATCAAAAGCTTTATCTTGGGCTTTCTTCCAAGCTTCGCCTTCGATAGATACTTTTAGTTCTCCAATAGAATTTTCTTTTAATTCCCAATTTGCCATTTAATTTATTCTCCTTTTTACATGCTTTTATATTATAACAAATCTTATCAAGAATTCAAAACATTTACATTATATTAGGGTCAATTTTGACGTTATCCAAACCATTTTGGCATACAATTTCTTCATAAATGTCTAAATCATCTAATAATTTAGCCAAATGAGCGATTATTGTTAATGCGATCATCAAACTTTCATCTTCTTCATAAGCTAAAGGCAAAGCTTTAAAGAAGACCTGATTCAATAATTGCTTGCTCATTGTTAACAAGCTTGGATAGTTATATAGATAATTATCCAATAACTTATTAGTAGCTTGATAAGCCAATGAGTTAGCTGGTCGCTCTAACATCGATGGAATAAAGGCATAGTTTAAACCATCTTTGATGACCAATAATTCTTCAGCAACCTTTTGCTCGATCAAAACATCGATCAAGATCCCTTTTAAGCTATCATCATCATTCTTTAATAAAAAGCTCGCAATTAGATCTAAATAGTTTCTAACATTTAATTTGCTAAGCTGATCGATAGCGATCAAAGCTTGTTCCTTATTGCCGTTTAGATAAGCTTCTAATTTATTTAGATCAAAAGTAGATGCACGATATTGATCTTGTTGACAGCTTTTTCTCAGTTGCAACAAACGCGTTTCGATATCTAGTGGAATATAAGGCATCCCTAATTCTTGATCCACGATATATCTAGCCTCATTTATCCGATCTTCCTTGATCAATGCTTCAATTTGCTCTAAAACTTCTTCATAATATCCAGTCATACATAACCTCAAATACAAAAAAACCATCATCATACGATAATGGGTAATTTTGAAATGGCGTCCACGAAGGGATTCGAACCCCTGACC
>JALEMK010000045.1 GCA_022768265.1 Erysipelotrichaceae bacterium | reverse complement strand
AGTTGAATATGAAGGCAAGACATATGTATTAGATAGCAAGAGTGGATCTGCAGTAACAGGAACAGTTAAAGAAAATGTAGAGATCACATTGGTATACTCACTTGACGAAAACGGAAATGGAACACCAGATAAGTACGAAGCGACCGTAACATATGAAGTAGTAAACGGAACATTCGATGGTAAGACAGAAGTAACACAAGACTATGTTTTAGCAACTAAGAATGAAGATGGAACATGGACAGCAAAAGAAGTATATCTAGAAAATATTCCAACACCAACAGCAAATGAAGGATATGAAGGTGGAAGCTGGGATACAGAACCAACAACAGAAACTGAAGTAGTAGCTGGAGCGAAGTATACATATACATTTGATGCTAGGACAAATATTCCATATATCGTGGAATACTATTACGATGGAACTATAGGTAAAGCGCCAACAGATGCCATAACTAGAGGAACAGGTACTTTCAAAGAAGTTGTAGAAATCACACCATCTCAGTTAGTAACAGTAGATGGAGTATCTTATACTTTGATTAGTAAAAATCATAAGATTACATTAAATAGTGTTAACGAAAGAGAAAACGTTATTAAAGTATATTATGAAAAAGATATGAAAGGAACAGATCCAGAAGATCCTGAAAAACCAGATAATATTCCGGATAAGTATCAAGTAAGAGTAAATTATAAAGCTGAACATGGAACAGTAAGTGTTGATCATCACTATGTAACACTAATGAAGAACGGTGAACCAGCAGAAGATGGAAGTGGACATTTAACAAATGAACAATATAAATCAATTGTAGCGACAGCAGATCCTAAATATGATCAAAATAGCTTAAGTTGGACACCAACAACACCAACACCACAAGTAAGCATCACAGAAGAAATGACATTTACAGCAAGCTTTAACATCAAGAAAGCAAATGTATATGTAAACTTATACTTAGATGGAAACAAAGCAAACGAATTGTCAAATGTATATGAAAGACCATTAGATTCAACATATACAGCACAATATACAGAGACATTGGAAGTAAATGGAGTAAACTATGTCTTTGAGAAAGTAGAAAACAATGGATTGAAAGTATCAGCCGAAAGCGAAAACGTAATCAATATCTACTATGCAACAGATATGAAAGGAACAGATCCAAAAGATCCTGAAAAACCAGATAATATTCCGGATAAGTATCAAGTTAAAGTTGATTATAATGCTGTACATGGTACGGTTACTCCAGATTACTTCTATGTAACATTAACTGATAAAGATGGTAATTGGTCTGAGACAGGTTCATACTTCTTGACTAAAGAAGACATGCCAATAGCATCAGCATATGATGGATATCATAAAGGTAAATGGGATGTAGAGCCTAAGGTAGGTACTGAAATTACTAAGAACGTAGTATTTACTGTTACTTATACAAAAGTACCTGATACAATCATTCCACCAACAGAACCTCCATTTACTTGTCCAGAAGGTACAATTTGGAATGACGCAACAGGTATGTGTGAAGCTGAAAATCCAGCTGTAGTACCTCCAGTAGTAGTTCCAGAAGACAATGATGACGATGTACCACCAGTTGAAGAAGAAACTGAAGAAGTTGAAGTAGACGAAGAAGAAACTCCAGAAGTAGGTGGAGATGAAGAAGAAATCGTTGAAGAAGAAACTCCAGAAGTTGGCGGTAAAGGATCATGGGCATTGATCAACTTGGTTGCTACTGTTCTAGGTGCAATCCTAGCAATCATCTTGTTAGTAAGCAAACATCAAAAGACTGAAGAAGATGAAGAAAATGCTGAAGAAGAAACTGAATATACTAGACGTAGAAAGTGGAAAGTAATCAGCACAATTACTGCTATCGTTTCAGTTATCGTATTCGTATTAACTGAAAACATGAAACTACAAATGGTATTAGTAGATAAATGGACATTATTGATGGTAGTATTCTTCATTATCAATGCAGCATCTCTATACATGGGAAGAAGATTCCATGAAGAAGATGACGATGAAGCTACACAAGCATAATTGTTAAAAACTAAATACAAAAAGGACTTATCGCAAAGGGTAAGTCCTTTTGTTATGGTATAATAACAATAAGAAGGAAGGGATGAATATTGAAAAAATTGATGATATTCATAGGGTTGTGTGTTGTGCTTAGTGCTTGTAGCAGCAACAAAGATTCCTTTAGTAATGAAGGAATTGAAAATCCCACTAGTCCATCGATGACAATTAATGATATTCGCCTTCCTAGTGCGGATGGTATCATGGTAAAAAGTGATGAGCTTGTGACGGTTGATTATAGTAATACATCCCAAGGATATATCATGGTTAAGACCAATACTTCAGAACATAAAAAGTTAAAAGTGCAATTAAGCAAAGATGATATGACCTATAATTATGATATTAACAAGGATAATGATTATGAAGTATATCCTTTGAATATGGGTAATGGTACCTATACCATCAAGTGGTTAGAAAATATTGAAGGTACAAGATATGCAGTAATTGGTACGTTTGATTTTGAAGTTTCATTAGCTCAAGATAATATTAATTTTTTATATCCTAGTCAATATGTTGATTACGATAAAGATACGCAAGCGGTGGCTAAGTCTTTTGAATTGACGAAGGGGGATACGACTAAATTAGATCGTGTATATCATATCTATCAATATGTGATCGATAATATTGATTATGATTGGGATAAGGTTGATGAGGTGCAAGGTAAATTTGTGCTTCCGATCGTTGATGAGACTTTTGAGATAGAAAAGGGTATTTGTTTTGATTATGCTGCGTTGATGTCGACGATGTTAAGGGTACAAGATATACCAACGAAATTGGTTACAGGGATGGTTGAAGAAGGATATCATGCTTGGGTCGAGGTGTATATCGATAATATTGGGTGGATCGCTCCACATATTTATTTTAATAGTGATGAGTGGACAAGGATAGATGCGACATTTGATGCGATGGATAAGAAATATGACGGCTATTATGAAACCAAGTATGAATATTAAGATAGTGAGGGATAGATGATGAAAAAAAGGATGCAGGAAGAATTAGCTTTATTTTGTGAACAGATGGCAATGATCTTAGAAAGTGGCATGGCATTAAATGATAGCATCAGAACGATTGCGCATGAAGTGGATGATAAAGAATATGCCATGATATTGAATAAAATTGCGGATGATATCGATGAAAACAAATCTTTTAGTGAAGCATTAAAAGATGCAAAGATCTTTGATGATTATATGATCAAGATGGTTGATGTCGGTGAGCGTAGTGGTTATCTTGATAGCGTTATGCGTCAGCTTACCGTTTATTATCAACGTTTGAATGATACTAATGAAAAACTTAAAGATGCACTTACTTATCCTGGCATCTTAGTTATCATGATGTTGGGAGTCATTACTTTGTTGGTTGTAAAAGTGTTGCCAATGTTTGAGACCGTACTTAATAATATGGGAGTAGATCTTGGAGGATTTGCTTATAACTTGATGAATTTTGGAAATGTGTTG
The DNA here is from genome assembly GCA_022768265.1 of Erysipelotrichaceae bacterium. Classification (GTDB taxonomy): domain Bacteria; phylum Bacillota_I; class Bacilli_A; order Erysipelotrichales; family Erysipelotrichaceae; genus JALEVB01. The sequence continues at coordinate 21,844 of JALEMK010000045.1, read as the reverse complement.
GCAAGATATGGTTTGGTCTTGGTTTTTATCGTTGTTGTATTAGTCATATATATGATCTTTGTTAAAAAAGATAAAGCATTTATTAGTAAGCGTTTGAGCTATGATTTGTCGGTGGCGCAATTTGCTTTTGCAATGAGCTTATTCTTGAATAGTGGTTATAATATAGATGATGCTTTAGATATGATACCTGGATTGGTTACAAATGCTAAACTTAAAAATAAAGTAGAAGGTTTTACTAAGGATGTTCATAGTGGTATGAGCATTGGGGATGCTTTGACAAATTGTCATATCTTTAAGAGCGTTTATAATCGTATCTTGGTAATTGGTTTTAAAGCTGGTAAGGGTGATGAAGCAATGGGAAGTGTTGCAAAGGCTTATGAAAATGAAGTTGATAATAGTATCAATAAAATGTTAGATATCGTTGAACCGACATTAGTTGGGGTGTTATCTATCATCGTGGGAATAATTTTATTATCAGTGATGCTGCCACTGATGAGCATCATGAGTAGTCTATGAAGATAAAGATTAATTGGGGCTTATTATTTAGTTTTTTATCTAGTGCAGCAATTATCTTGATGATATTTTTTGGTCTTAACAATACGCAATCATCGATCAAAGAAGATGAATTGCTTAGACTTAAGGATAATATCATGAAAGCAGCAATTAATTGTTACGCTATTGAAGGTTTTTATCCTGCTGATATTACTTATCTTGAGGAAAATTATGGTTTGATCATAGATGATCGTTATAATGTTTTTTATGAAGTTCAGGCATCTAATATCATGCCTAGCGTTAGCGTTAGCAGGAGGGGCAAATGATGCGAAGATCTTATGTAGTTGAGATATTGTTTACCTTGATACTATTTACCGTTTTTGTAGTAGGTAGTTTCTTTATCTTGCTTACAGGTGCCAATGCATATCAAAAACAAATAACGCAAAATAATAGCATAGAACAATTGCGTTTGCCATTGAGTTATATTAGTACCAAGCTTCATCAAGCTGATGGTGATCTAGTAGCAATTCAAAATATTGAGGGAATAGATTGTTTGTTGATCGAAGAAGAAATCGATGGGAAGTTGTATGTTAATATGATCTATCATCGTGATGGTAATTTATATGAAAGCTTTAGTGCTAAAGAAATCATGAGTCTTGATAATGGTGAAAAAGTTTGTGAGATTAATGAACTAAAAATGGCTAAGCATGATAATAGCTACTATTTTGAAGTAATTAATGATCAAGGTGATAGTAGAAACTTAGAAATGGTTTTAAGATAGGGGTGTTAAGATGGGTAAAAAGTCACGTTCTTTTAACTTTTTGATTGAATTGCTAATTGTGATCGTTTTTTTTACGATAACGGCAATCGTTTGTGTTAACATTTTTTATCATGCAAATCATAAAAGTAAGATGGCTATGCTTATTACAGATGCTTCATTGACCGTTGAAAATATCGTCGAATCATTGAAGCTCGATGATGAAATCTTAAATCAAGCAGATAACAAAGAAAATGTTTATACCTTATCTTATGAAGGTTATGAAGTTAGGGTTGAACAAATTGATGAAATCGCTAGTTTTAAGGGCAGATATATCGTTTATGAAGTAACAGCATATGCTGATGATCAAGAACTAATATCATTGGAAACAACAAGCTTTAGAGGTGAAAGATCATGAAGAAAAAATCAGTTGGTGTTGGAATAGGTACTTGTAGCTTGATGATGATCTTTACCGTACTGTGTTTAACTATTTTTGCCGTACTTAGTTTATTACAAGCGAATGCTTCTTATGTTCAAAGTATTAATTATGCCAATAGCTTAAAAAAGTATTATGATGCAGATAGTGAAGCAATGAAAGTAAAGGCAATGATAGAAAATGGAAAAATCGATGAGCAAGCATTAAAAGATGCTTCATATCATATTACGGAATATAAAATTGATGCAAAGGGCAATATTTCATTTCATCAAATAATAGATGAAGATGAATATATTGATATCGTTTTAGATAAAGATCATGATATCGTTAAGTGGCGTGTTGTGAATGATATTGAAGGTGAATATGGAAATCAAGGATTTGATTTTTAGGGGGTTATGATGGAAATTAAGGACATACTAAAAAAAGCGATCGATGATCAAGCTTCAGATATTTTTATCGTTGCAGGAGCTAATTTGAGCTTTAAGATCAATGGTCATATCGTTAGACAAAATGAAGAAATATTGAAACCAGATGATACGAGAAGCTTGGTAGAACAAATCTATGCATTAAAAAATGGAATCAATAATAAAACGATCAATGAAGTTGGCGAAGATGATTTTAGCTTTGCCCTAAGCAATCTTGGTAGATTTAGGGTCAATGTATATTATCAAAGAGGTAGTTTAGCGGCTGTATTAAGGGTAGTGCGGTTTGAATTACCTGATTATCGTGATTATCATATCAATGATACGGTCATGAATTTAGCTAATTTGACCAAGGGACTAGTTTTGGTAACAGGCTCAGCAGGTAGTGGTAAATCAACGACCTTGGCATGCTTGATCGATAAGATAAACAAAGAAAGAAATGGTCATATCATTACGATTGAAGATCCAATTGAATATATTCACCGTCATAAAAATAGCATCGTATCCCAAAGAGAGTTGTTTCATGATACCAAAGGATATTTAGAAGCTTTAAGAGCAGCTTTAAGAGAAGCTCCAGATGTAATTCTGGTGGGAGAAATGCGTGATCTAGAAACGATTCAAACCGTATTGCAAGCAGCAGAGACAGGACACTTGGTATTATCTACCTTGCATACGATAGATGCTACGGAAACAATTAATCGTATCATCAATGTGTTCCCAGCTGAGCAGCAGCAACAGATTCGCATTCAATTATCGATGGTCTTACAAGGAGTAGTATCCCAACAATTGATCCCGACCCTTGATAATAAAATGCACCCAGCTTTTGAAATCATGATCATCAATAATGCGATTCGCACGCAAATTAGAGAAAGCAAGACCCATCAGATTCCAAATAGCATCGCTTCTGGAAAAAATGTTGGAATGATATCTATGGATGATTCATTGTTAGAATTATATAAAAATGGAATAATTAGCAAAGAAAATGCATTATTATATGCAGCGAACCCCGATATTTTAGCTAAAAAAGTGCTATAATATTTAAAAGGGGACTATTTTCATGAAGCTTAGATTGAATTTCTTTGGGAGTTTAACAGCTGAAATCGATGATGTTACAATAGACCTGGAAAAGTTATTAGGGAAACAACTTTCAGGTCTTTTTGCTATGTTAGCGTATTATCATGGAAAAGTAGTATCAAAAGAAAAGTTTATTAGTACTTTATGGCAAGATAGCGATAATCCTACTAATGCTTTAAAATATGCAATCTTTAGATTACGTAATGGTTTAAAAGAAGTAGATGCATTTAAAGATATTGAGGTAGTGGAAACAGTAAAAACAGGATATCAATTAAATTTAGCAATTGATGTAACTACTGATTTTGAATTGTTTGAAAAAAGCAGTGAAGTTGCTAATAAAACAGGTGATATCGAAGACTATAAATTAGCTATGAGTTATTATAAAGGTGATTTTTTAGCTTCTTGGGATAATGAATGGATCTATCTAGAAAGAGCTCATTATAAGATTGCAATGATAAATCTTGCCGAAAACATGAGCAATAAATGTTTAGAACTAAAAGACTATGAACTTTGTTTGAAGATATGTAGATTTGCATTGGGACATGATGATTTTAATGAAGAGCTTATATATGCGTATATTAAAGCCTTGATTGAAACAAAACAATATAATGAGGCCTTAAAATACTATGACAGTGCTTCAAAAAAGATGAATAGGGAATTAGGGGTAGGTTTACAGGACAAAACGAGTTCCTTGTTGAATGTTTTTTCTGCCAATAATAAGAATAATGATAAGGCAGATCTTAAAGAATTTTCGGATAGTTTATATGATGTAAAAGATTTAAAAGGTGCAATGCAGTGTGATTACTCAACTTTTAAGATGATTACCCAATATGAAGTTAGGACCTGTATACGGCATAATCGCAGCAAATATATCATTTTCGTATCTTTTGTAAATGATCAAAAAGATATCGACGCTCTTTCTAAGGTCGTTTTAGAAAATTTACGAATAGATGATGTATATACCAAGGTAAGTGATAGTCAAATTGCGATATTGTGTAGTTTAAGACAAAATAGTGATGCATATATCGTTGGGGAAAGGATCGTTTCAAAATATTATCGTAAGGTAAATAGTAATGCTCGCTTGATGTATAAACTAAAATTGTTAACGGATGAAAAAGCATTAGAATCTCATAGTAAAGGTTCGTTATTTGTAGTATAGTAAAGCCTCGTTATACCAAAAATATATCGAGGTTTTTATTTGGTTTACACTTATATATGTTGAGGAAAAAGGACTTGTATAATATAATATAAATATTCAAAGGTTTTGAATATTTATATTAGGAGGGGTATCCTATGCCAATAATGAATATAAGATTAGATAATATTTTATCTTTTCGTGATTTTTCCATCAATTTTTCATATCCCAAAAAGCTAAATACATCTTTAGTTACAGGTGAGTATTTAGAGGATTATTCTAGTTTTCGGTATAAAAAGATGAATATTTTTATAGGATCAAATGCCTGTGGAAAAACTTCACTTATGCGTTGTATATGGAACATATTATTATTTTGGAATAAAAAAGAATCGAGCTTTATTTTAAACTTGATACATGATGAGACATGTCCTGCAAATATAGAAATAGATTTTGTGGAAGATGGTTATTTGTATCGAATGAAAATTAGAACATATGCTGTGTTAGATGATAATAAGAAGCTAGAAGTAGCTTATCATAAAATTAAATTAACTAAAGGAAGCTCTTATGAAACATTGAAAGCTGGGCTTGATGAAGTAGAGTATATTTTTAAGGATTATGTTCAAGGATTACAAGATTTTTCTTTAAGATCAGGTTGGTTTGTTGCGATGCCGGCTACAGAAGAAATGTTTGATCGTATTGATATCTTAAATAAAGATATTGAATATGAGCAAGAATATCTTAATATTCTTTATCAGGTATTATCTACCTTGGATCCTTCCATTCGTTCTGTAAAAAGAAGTAGTGATGCTGAAGATGCAGTGGTGGTTGATCATGCGAACATTGGGAAGATCATCGTTCAACATAACATGTCGATGAAAGAATTAAATAAGCTATCAAGTGGAACGAAATATGGTTTTGGTATTGCTTATATTATTTTTTGTATCAAGCATCAAAAACATGGTATTTATTTGATTGATGAACAATTTTCATATGTAAATACGGATGTTGAAAGGGCGTTTGTTTCATTAATGACATCTTTATTAGAAAAAGATGAACAAGTATTTTTAACTACTCATAATCCTGAAGTTTTGGAAATTGGTTTGCCATTTCATTCTTATAATTTCTTGAAGAAAGAAATCATTGATGACCAAACTTACATTACTTCTTATTGTGCGTCAGAAATAGAAAATAGAAATAATGTTAGTGTAAGATCGATATTGGATAATGACTTATTTAATTCGTCTAGTGATGTATCCAAAATAATAGCGTTAGGGGAATGATATGCCAAAAATAATACATTATTTTGTAGAAGGAAAATGTGAAGAAAAATTGATTAATATGTTAAAGCAACCTAAAAATGGGGGATATATTTTAGCAGGAAAAGTTGAAGTGCTGAATTTTATTAATGAGCAAATTACTAATTTGCGTATCATGAATCTAAAGCCAGGTGCATTGATCGTTTTAGTTTATGATACTGATGTGCAAAATGAAGAAATGTTGTGTGCAAATATTAATAAATTAAAAAAACATGGTTTTAATAAAATATATCATATTCATTCTGTTCAAAATTTTGAAGATGAATTAATATATTCGACTGATATTAATAAAATCAATGATTTTATTTCTACAAGGAACGTCGTTGAGTTTAAAAGCAAATTTATAAGCATGAAAGAAAGTGCACTTAACAGTAAGTTAAAATATCATGATTTCAATATGGATAGAATGTGGTCTAGGCAAGGAATAGGATGCTTTGGAAAATATAGCACGAGTGAAGGCATAAAATTAATTAAAAAAGTCTAAAACTATTCGATGATGACCAAAAAAACCCTCCTTGATGTAAGGAGGGTTTTTGGTAAAAATCCAAACTATTTACATATTAATACATTGGAGGCATTGGTGGAACTGGTGCTTCTTTTTCTTTGATGATTCCTACGGCAGCTTCAGTAGTGATAAATAGACCAGCAATGCTGGCAGCATTTAAGATCGCACTTCTTGTAACTTTTGTAGGATCTACGATTCCAGCTTCATACATGTTGACCCAAGTACCATTTTTAGCATCGAAGCCATAGTGTTCAGGTTGAGCTTTTTGAGCTTCAACGATCTCACTTCCATCAAAGCCACTATTTTCTGCAATTTGCCATAATGGGGCAGATAAGGCATCTAGAACTACATTGATACCTTTTTGAACATCTACGATATCACTGTGGCATGCAGCTTTTACTTCGTCATAAACTGACATCAAACATGCGCCACCACCCATGACAATACCTTCTGCAACCGCTGCTTTAGTTGCGTTCAAAGCGTCTTCTAGGCGAAGTTTCTTTTCTTTTAATTCTGATTCAGTTGTTGCACCGACCTTGATCAAAGCGACACCATTTGTTAATTTAGCAAGTCTTTCAACTTGTTGCTTCTTATCATATTCACTTGTGGTATTTTCGATGATCGTCTTGATTTCATTGACACGAGCTTCAATAGCGGCAGGATCACCAGCACCTTCGATGATCGTTGTACTATCTTTTTCAACGATGATCTTCTTAGCTTGTCCAAGATCTTCAAATTGTAGATCTTGTAGATTCATATTTAGATCTTTTTGATAGAAGGTTGCACCTGTTAATGTTGCGATATCATTTAAGGTATTAGCTTGAGAATCACCAAATCCTGGTGCTTTGGTAGCTACGACATTAAATGCACCACGTAATTTATTTAGCACGATGGTACTAACAGCTTCGTTTTCTAGATCATCAGCAATGATCAATAATGGTTTATTACGTTGTACGATTTGTTCAAGAATAGGTAAGATATCTTGGATAGAAGAAATCTTATGATTTGTTACTAAGACATAAGCATCTTCAAGGACAGCTTTGCCTTTTTCGCGATCACTTGCCATATATGGACTTACATAGCCTTTATCGTATTTCAAACCTTCGGTTGTTTCTAATGATGTTTCAAAACCTTTTGATTCATCAACATTGATGATACCATCTTTACCAACTTTTTCCATTGCTTCAGCAATCAAGTTACCAATTTCCTTAGATCCACTTGATACACTAGCAACAGAGGCGATATCTGCACTGGTATCGATCTTACGAGAATGTTTCAATAAGCTTTCGGCAACCATTTTGCTAGCTTTATCGATGCCTTCACGCATCAATACTGGGTTAGCGCCTTTTTCAACTGATGTCAAACCTTGATGGATCATTTTTTGCGCTAATAATGTAGCAGTTGTGGTACCATCACCAGCTTCATCGTTAGTGTTATTAGCTACTTCATATACTAATTTAGCACCCATATTTTCATATGGATCTTCTAACTCGATTTCTTTGGCAATCGATACACCATCATTAGTGATTAGTGGTGAACCATAACCATTATCTAATACAACGTTTCTTCCTTTTGGGCCTAGGGTGATCTTAACAGCGTCTGCTAATTTATCAACACCTTTTAACATTGCATCTCTTGCATCTTTAGAATATTTAATTGTTTTTGCCATGAATGATTACCTCTTTTCTATTCGTTAACGATAGCTAAGATATCCTTAGCACTGATCAATAAGTATTCTTCTTTTTCAATCTTTACATCAGTAGTAGAGTATTTTTTATATAGTACTTTATCACCTGGTTTAACAGGAAGTGGTACTAGCTTACCATCTTGATAAGTTCCTTCACCAACAGCTACGACCTTAGCATATGCTTGTTCCTTTTCTTTGGTGGATAGGATGATACCACTAGCAGTTTTATCTTCCGTTTTTTCTTTTTCTAGCAATACATTGTCATATAAAGGCTTAATATTCATATTTAGCACTCCTCCTTTTTAATTGCTAATTATTATTTTAATCATTTTTAGCACTTAGTCAAGTATATTGCTAAAAATCACATAATTAACATAATTCAATAAAAAAGCCTCTCTAATGAGAGGCTAAGTTCTTAGTAATCTAAAACTTATTTAGCAGTAGCTTGGTTGATGCAATCTTGAACTGCTGAGATAAGAGCTTCACTTGAAACAGTTGCACCAGATACTGTATCAACTTCTAAAGATTGATTTTCGATGATTGAAGCGATAACAGTTTCCATAGCTGTATCACCTAAACCAGCTGTTTCAGCATGTTCAGTAACAGTGATTGTTTCGATAGCTGAATCAGTGAAAGTTACTTCAACAGTTACTTTGTCATTGTGACCGTCTACTGTGCTAGTGTAAGTACCAGCAGTGTAGCTAGCAGCAACTTCTTCAGTAGCTTCTGTAGTTTCAGGAGCTGTAGTTTCTTCAGTAGCTTCAGTTGTTGCAGGAGCTGTTGTTTCAACAGTTGTTTCAGTTGTAGCTGGAGCTGAAGTTTCAGTAGTAGTTTCAGTATTAGATGCACATCCAACTAATACTAATGCGCTTAAACATAATGCTAATAATTTTTTCATTGTATTTTCCTCCAATTTAATATAAATGATAATACGACCATTTATATGCTAGTATTTTATCACAATTCTAACACAATTCAAGAGTAATTAAGCATATTAGATATTTGATCGGATGATTAATGATAAACTTGAGTCAAGCAATCATTTATAGCTGTGAAAATAAGAGTATTTTGTAAATATATAGGTAAAATCTTTTTGACTAAAAAAGATATTTATTATATATTGATGAAAATGGTAGATATTCTAAAGAATATGATTGAAAGCTTTGTTCAATGATTGTAATTATTTATGGAAAAAGATCCAGTAAATATCATAATGTGTTAGTATATTTTCTTTGAATTATAATAAAAACAAATAAGATCTTTAGGTTGGAGGAAAGATGTTGTGAAAAGGTGGAAAGGTTTATTTCGCGAAATTATTCTTGAAAGAGGAAGAGATTATTTCTATGGCGGTATGGTAACTGAATTTCAGAAAACAGATAGTGGCTATCGAGCTGTTGTAATGGGGACAGAAGAATATGAAGTAGAAATCGAAATTGATAAAGATCGTGTTAATGATATGTCCTGTTCATGTCCTTATGCTGAAGATGGTAACTATTGTAAGCATATGGCAGCGGTACTTTACAAAATCGAGAAAGAAAATGAAACTAATAATGAACTAAAAGAAAATTGGTTTGATCCTGGCTTAGGATCAGAAAAAGAATTGATAGAAACAATTGCAAAAATGTCTGAAGATGAATTAAGGAATCTTGTAAAATCATTGGCAGATCGCGATAATCTAATTAAAAATATGATCATAACAAGATATGCATTAACGATTGATGAAAATCAGCTAAAGCGATTAAAGAGCGAAGTTGATGATATTGTCGGTCATTATGAGGATAGAAGCGGGTTCATCAATTACCGAAATGCATGGGATTTTACAATAGCGCTACAGGATTTTTTAGAAGAAAAAGTGAGCATGCTTATAGAAAGAAGATATTATGCATTTGCATTTAAGTTAACGAATTATGTATTTAAAACTATCGGCAATATAGATATCGATGATTCTGATGGTGGAATTTCCATGATTGCTAATGTATGTTATGAGAAATGGAAGAAGATATTGGAAAATTGTGATAATGCAGAAAAAAACAAAATGTTTTCATGGTTTATGCATCATCACGGAAATGGCTATGTTATCGATTACATGGAAGATTATATTAAAGATTTTTTGATGAACGAATTTCAAGATCAAGAAATGCTGAAAAAAAAGCTAAAGTTCTTGGATGAATTGATAGAGAAACAAAAATCTTATATGGATGATAGCAGTAGCTGGAACGTGTGCTATGAATATCAAGATAATATATTAAAGCGACTGGAAATCATGGAAAAATTGAGTTATCCTAAAGAAGAAATCAGTGAGTATAAAAAGAAAAACTGGAGACTTTCAGCGGTAAGATGCTTGGAAATACAAGCAAATTTAGAATGTGGTAATATTGATCAGGCGGTAAATATATTAAAGGAAAGTAAAATTTTGGATAGTGATCATGCTGGATTAATTGCGCAATATAGCAAAGATCTAATTGATATATATGAAAAACAAGCTGATGACCAATCTTTTAAAAATGAATTATTGTTTTATGTTTTTGAGTGTTCGCAAAATAATTTGGTATATATAAATAAATTAAAAGCAATTTGTACAGCTGAAGAATGGAAACAATACCGAAATCAAATATTGGAAAATCCTAAAAATTATTACATTCAATACCCTTTAATGGAAGCGGAAGGGATGTATGAACGAATGCTCGAGATTATAAAAAGGAAGTTGATCATATATAGACTAGATGAATATGAAAAAGTATTAAAAGAAAAATTTCCGGAACAAGTTAGAAATATTTACATTTTATATTTACATGAAGAAGCAAAGCGTGCTAGTGACAGAAATAGTTATAGGGAATTGATGCGATATTTGCAAAAGATCAAAGGATATCCGGAAGGAAAAGAAAAGGCAAAAGAAATTGCTGATAAATGGCGCATGATGTATCATCGCCGAAGTGCTATGATGGATGAATTACGCAAAGCAGGTTTTTAGGAGAAAAAGTTATGAAAAAATTATGGAAGAAATTTGATGAGCTATCAGAGAAATGTTATATGAATATGCTTGGAGCTAATAAAGAATTTGCAGTTTGGGATGAAACCTTTGATCTGTTATTAAAGATCATTAACACAGGGCGAGAAACTAATCCAAATTATGCGAAAGAGCTTGTAGAATTAGATGATTATACTGATTTTGTCCATGGTGTTGGAGAATGGTTAGAAGATTATCTTGATGATTTAGAAATAAAGCATCAAGATGATAAGCTGCAAACAGTATGTAAGAAATTGCTCGATTTGTTTCGTTGGGAAGAATACAAACCATCTGACATACGATTTCGGATAGCATCGTCATTAGCTGCACAGGGAAAAAGACAAGAGACCCTTGAATTTTGCGAAAAATGGTATGAGAATGAAGAAGATGATCTTACAGCAGCAACGGCCCTAATTTATGCAAGAGTAGGGATGATGGATTTAAAAGGTGCAGAAGATCTGGTGAGAAAATATATATCTGATGATACAATTTGTACAGAAGAAAATTATACTATATTTATTGCTGCTTCAACATTGTATAAAGCTAATGGTAATAAGAAAAAAGAAAAGCAAATTCGCCAAGCAATAAAAAAACATGAAGAAGAAATTGATTCATTATATCTGGAGCTAGAGGATGAAGAAATAGATTTTGATTTATTTGGATAATTAGGACTTGATATATCAAAAGCATGTTGGATAAGTTTGATGATTTTCTGCCATGGAGCGAAAAGGTATTATGAGCATTTAAAAAGATAATTAAATGGATATATTATTCTTTTAGTTATCTTTTTTATTAACCCTTTATTATTTTGCATTGCCGTATAACGCAAGCTACTTTTTTGTTAAGAGATTTAATGATAAAATAGATGGGCTAAAGAGGTAGATGAATATGAAATTAATAGTAGGATTAGGTAATATTGGCAAAGAATATGAAAATACGCGTCATAATGCGGGGTTTATGGTCGTTGATAAACTGGCGCAAAAATTAGGGGCTGACTTTAATCAAACAAAATTTAATGCCAGCATTGCGACTACCAATGTCAAAGGTGAAAAGGTCATCATCATGAAACCTAATACATACATGAATTTATCAGGAGAAGCCGTACTTGCTTGTGTAAATTTTTATAAGATATCTACAGATGATATCTTGGTAATTCATGATGATCTTGATTTACCTGTAGGTAGCGTTAGGATCAGGACACAAGGATCAGCAGGAGGACAGAAGGGTATGAATAATATCATTAATTTATTACATACCGCAAATATCAAACGCATCAGGATGGGAATTGATAAAAGTAAGGTCATTCCGGTAGTTGATTATGTCTTGGGCAAATTTACAAGTGATGAAAAACCTAAATTTGATGAAGCCTGTCAATGGGCTAGTGATGCAGCATATGCCTTTATCGATCAACCTTTCATGGAAGTAATGAATAAATATAATCGAAAATGAAAAAATATATCTTAGAGAGCTTTAAAAATAATCCAGAATTATTAAGATTTGATAGGGAAAAAAAGTTAAGTGATAATTCTTGGATCCAACAAGCATTGATCATTGCTGCTAGCTATTATTTTAATCCTCGTCCTATTGTTTATGTTTGTCAAAATTTATATAATGCTCAGCGCTTTTATGAGCGTCTTTTGAGCTTGTTAGATGAAGATAGTTGTGTGTTATTTGGGGTTGAAGATAGTTTAAGGGTTGAAGCTATTGCGGCTAGTCCTGAATTAATGGCTGCAAAAGTAGAAGCCTTGGATAAGATCATTCATGACAATAAAAAGATCATCGTATGTAATAGTAGTGCCCTAGTTAGATATCTACCTAATATCGAAGTGTTTAAAGAATGTTGTATCGAGCTGAAGATTGATATGGAAATTGCGATGGAAGATCTAAAAGCTTTGCTTATCAAAGCAGGATATCAACAAGTAACTCATATTGATACACCATTAACTTTTGCAATGCGTGGAGGGATCATTGATGTATATTCGATCAATTATGATGAGCCATTGCGTATTGAGTTTTTTGATAATTATATTGAAAGCATTCGTTTCTTTGATAGCTTGACCCAAAAAACGCTTAGAAATACCCAAGAAGCTAGGGTTATTTGCGCTAGTGATGTATTATTTAGTGATCAACAAGTATCCTTGATCGAACATAAAGCTAAACAAATGTTGGATAATTTACATAATGAAGAATTAAGAGATAATATCGAGATCGATCTAGGATACTTAAAAGCTCATATATGTGAGAATCATCTTTATAGTTACTATACTTTTTTAGATGACTGTCATAGCATTTTGGATTATGTTGGGAAGAGCGAAGTGATCTTGAATGATGAAGAAGCTGTTTATAAGATGGTACATGATGTAATCAGTGATAATACATCTTATATTCAAGAAATGGTTCAAGAGAACAAGATGTTACCACGTTTTGCACAATTTTTTGACTTATCTAGGGTATTAGCAAATCACTTAGTGATAAATAGTGATCCTTATGGGGATAATATCAGCAACATCTTAAATGTTAATGTTCCTCGCCAAAGCCTAGAACTTAATATCAAGATGCTGAGCACTAGTGAAAAACCGGTATTACTATTCTTGAAGGATAGTGAATTCACGCATGTGATCAATATATGTGTAAATATGCAAATACCATATAATATTGCTGAAGGGCTACATCCAGGATTGAATCTAGTCATGGATACTTTATTTGAAGGGTTTGAATGTGATGATTACCTCGTGGTTACAAGTTATGAATTATTTGAGGTAAAACCACGTTTATCACGTTATGCTAATAAATTTAAGAATGCGCAAGTAATAAATAGTTATCAAGAATTAGAGCCAGGTGATTATATCGTCCATACTCAGCATGGCGTTGGTCAATATATGGGGATCGAAACGAAAAAAATCATGGGATTTCATAAAGATTTTTTACGAATTATTTATAAGGGCAATGCTGAATTGTTAGTTCCTTTGGAACAGTTTAAATTAGTTCGTAAATTTGTTTCTAGCCAAGGAGTTGTACCAAAATTAAATAAACTTGGTAGTGATGAATGGACCAAGACCAAGGAACGCTTACAAGCAAATGTTGAAGATATCGCTGCAAGATTGCTGGAGCTATATTCGAAAAGAAAAGAAGATATCGGTTATAAATATCCTCAAGATACGGAAGATCAAAAAGCTTTTGAGAAAGAATTTCCATATGAGCTTACTAGTGATCAAGCTAAGGCAATCATAGAAGTAAAACAAGATATGGAAATGGATAAGCCAATGGATCGTCTTTTATGTGGTGATGTTGGTTTTGGTAAGACCGAAGTAGCGATACGTGCAAGCTTTAAGGCGGTACATGCAAATAAGCAAGTGGTTTATTTGTGTCCAACCACGATCTTAGCTAATCAGCATTTTAAGACATTCAAGGAAAGATTTAAAAATTATGCAGTAAATATTCGCTTGTTGAATCGTTTTGTAACTCCTCAGCAACAAAAACTATATATCGAAGAAATCAAAGCTCATAAAGTAGATATCGTTATTGGCACCCATCGTGTTTTAAGTGATGATGTTAAATTTGCAGATTTGGGATTATTGATCATCGATGAGGAACAACGTTTTGGGGTTGAACAAAAAGAAAAGATCAAGGAATTGAAGGTTGGGGTGGATGTCTTATCATTATCGGCAACACCAATTCCAAGAAGCTTACAAATGTCTTTAGTAGGAATTAGGCAACTGTCACAATTAGAAACGCCACCAAGCAATCGTCATACCGTTCAAACTTACGTGGTTGAAAAAAATGATGGCTTGATCAAGAATGCGATCGAAAAGGAATTGGCACGAGGAGGCCAGGTATTCTACTTATATAATAATGTTGAGCAAATATATAATGTGGCAAGAAAGATCCAATCATTGATCGATGGAGTCAGGGTGAAAGTAGCACATGGCAAGATGTCGCGCGAAGAAATAGAAGATGTAATGAATAGCTTTGTGGAAAAAGAAGTTGATGTATTGGTATGTACGACGATCGTAGAAACTGGTATCGATATTCCTAATGCAAATACGATGATCGTCGATGGCGCTCAAAACTTTGGGTTATCGCAATTGTATCAGATTAAAGGTCGGGTAGGTCGAAGTGAAGCGATAGCTTATGCATATTTGATGATTCCGCCTAAGCGTCAATTAACAGAGATCGCTAGTAAACGTTTAAAAGCGATCAAAGAATTTGCACAGTTAGGTAGTGGCTATAAGATCGCTATGCGTGATCTAACGATCAGAGGCGCAGGAGATCTATTAGGCCCAAAACAATCGGGTTTCATTGATACCGTAGGTATCGATATGTATATTGAAATGCTACAGGAAGCCATCAATCGTCAAAAAGGTATTGAATCAGCAGTTAAAGAAGAAATCATTGCCCCTAATATCAATGTGGAAGGCTATATTCCGAAAAATTTTGTTAGCGATGATTTCGATAAGATCAGCATGTATCAAGAAATTGATAAGATCACCAGCTTGCAAGAATTACAAAACTATAAAAATAAGATCATTGATGAATATGGACGTTTGCCGGAGGTATTTACAAGCTTATTTGATAAGAAACGTCTAGCTTTATTGCTGCTGGAACCTAATGTTGAAAAATATCGTGATATCAAAGGACAAAGCGAGATTACTTTTGCGAAAGAATTTAGTGATCATGTTGATGGAGTAAAATTATTTAGTATTTGCAGCAATATTTCAAAAGATGCTAAACTTAGATATGTTAATCAAAGGATCATCATTACCTTACCAAAGGTAAAAGATCCGTTAAGTTTGATCATCAAAGTGATCGAACAAAGTAAGGAGGCTTTAAAGTAATGCGTTTAGATAAATATTTAAAAGTATCACGAATCTTAAAAAGAAGAAGTGTTTCAAAAGAGTTAGCGTTACATCAAAGAATAGAAGTAAATGGGCGGGTGGTCAAACCATCTTATGATGTCAAGGTCAATGATCTAATTACCATTACCTATGGTCGTAGGGTCTTAACGGTAAAGGTCTTAGAAGTAGCAGAATATACTAGAAAAGATGCCGCAAAAGATCTATATGAAATTGTAAGTGAAGGTTTTAAAGAAGAAACTGATACAATTTTAGATCAAGAACACCATATTTGAGCATTGATTAATTTTAGTATATAATATTAACAGGTGATAAAATTGACACAACAAAAAAGAGTGATGAAGAAAAAGAAAAAATTAACGCCCGTCGTTAAATTGATTTGCATATCTTTGATCGGTGTATCTGTTTATCTATTCTACCTATCTTTTAAAGAAATATTTACTATGACTGAATTGAAAGAAAGCGTAGCACAGGCTGAAAAAAGACTTCAAGAAGTTACTGATGAAAATACGTATCTAGTAAGTCAGCGTGATAAATTAGAAGATCCTGATTATGTACAAAGTTATGCGCGTAGCAATTATATGTTAACTAAAGAAGGAGAAAATATTTATTATTTGCCTTCAAGCGATAAGTAAAGGTCGTCACAATGACGACCTTTACTATTTTAGATAGATATCTTCCATGAGCGGTAAGATATTTTGAATATCATATTTTTTGATAGCTTCTTTATTATGTAAACCTTGTTGTTGTCGTAGGTATGCCGAAGAAGCTAAAGATTTGATAGCTGCGATGTATTCAGTTATTTCGTTTGCTACTACGTACCCGCCATCTTGATCGATCAGATCATGATTGCCTCGAATATCTGAAACGATACAAGGTAAGCCATTAGCCATAGCTTCCATCACAGATTTAGGCAAGCCTTCTCTTAAAGAAGGAAAGATAAAGATATCGGCTTGATCTAGAAAAGGTTTAACATTTGTTTGAAAACCTTCTAAATGCAAATTAACATTTAATTCTTTAGCTAAATTAGTTAAACGTTCTTGTAATGGGCCTTGACCACAGATATGATAATGGATATTATGGGGACAATGAGCTAAAGCTTGGATAACTATTTCATGATTCTTATTTTTATTAAGTTCACCAACGGATAAAAGATGAATTTCGGTTTTATCTATGTACAAGCGCTGAGGATTGGCGAATTTGCTTGTATCAAGACCAACACCGGGAATTAGATGTAAATGTTTGGCAGCAAAATGTTTTTTTGCTCGCTGATAATCTTCATTATTGATCGTAATCAAATCATCGGTGAAATAAGAAGCAAATTTTTCAGCTGGATAAAATAATAACCAATTTAATAAAGGTGCTCCTTTGAAAAAGTGAAAGCCATGTGCCATGTATATGACTTTTGCTTTACTATGGCGAGCGGCTAATCTAGTCAAGATACCAGCGGTGGGGGAGTTACAGTGGATGATATCGTAATCATTATCTTTGATGATCTTTTTGATCTGCCGATAAGCTTTAAAGGTTTGAAAAGAAAAAGGATTGCGAGGAAAGCATACATCGTATGAATGATCACAAGCTAATTCTTTATTTGCGAAAGGTTTGGTATCACTAGCAGCATCAACTTGATAGCCATGTTCTTTCATCATTTGCATAAATGGTTGATGGAAAAGTTGAAGGTGGCTTAAGACCGTAGCGGTATATAATATTTTTTTCATGGTTCATCCTCTTTTGTATAATTTTAACGATATTCATTAGGTGTGTCAATTTATCTAACGATGGATGCGAAAATAATAACAAACGTACGAAAGTGTGTTATACTAAGTACGTAAAAAAGGAGAATTAATAATATGGAACAAAGACCTGTTGTTTTGGTGGTTATGGATGGTATCGGCATTACGGAAAAAGACAACGGTAATGCAGTTATGCATGCATATAAACCACAATTAGATTATTTGATGAGCAATTGTCCAAATACGACGATCAAAGCTCATGGGGTAGCAGTAGGCTTACCTAGTGATGCAGATATGGGTAACTCAGAAGTAGGGCACAATGCTTTAGGTTGTGGCCAAATTTATAGCCAAGGGGCTAAATTAGTTAATGAAAGCATTGAATCAGGTGCTATCTATGATTCTGAAGCTTGGAAAGGTGCAGTTGCACAAGCTAAAGATCATACATTACATTTCTT
This sequence comes from Erysipelotrichaceae bacterium, assembly GCA_022768265.1. Lineage (GTDB taxonomy): Bacteria > Bacillota_I > Bacilli_A > Erysipelotrichales > Erysipelotrichaceae > JALEVB01. The sequence goes on along the minus strand of JALEMK010000045.1, from coordinate 3,972 downwards.
AGGTTTATTATCTGATGGTAATGTTCACTCACATATCAACCATTTGATCGCTATGTTAAAACAAGCTAAAGCGGAAGGTATCAAACGTGTACGTGTTCATGCTTTGTTAGATGGTCGTGATGTACCTGAAACAAGTGCATTGATCTATGTTGATCAATTAGAAGCAGTATTAGCTGAATTACGTGATGATAACTTTGATTGCATGATCGCTAGTGGTGGTGGTCGTATGGTCATCACGATGGATAGATATGAAGCAAACTGGAAGATGGTCGAAGAAGGATGGCATATCCATGTATTAGGAGAAGGTCGCCAATTCGCATCTTGTAAAGAAGCTATTGAAACATATCGTCAAGAATTAGGTTGTTCAGACCAAGATCTACCTGGCTTTGTTATTGCGAAAGATGGTAAAGCTGTGGGTACGATCGAAGATGGCGACAGCGTGATCCTTTATAACTTCAGAGGCGATAGAGCTATTGAAATTAGTAAAGCCTTTGATAACAAAGAATTTACGGAATTTGATCGTGTAAGATATCCTGAAGTATACTACTGTGGAATGTTACAATATGATGGCGATCTAAAGATTCCTAATAAATTCTTAGTTGAACCACCACATATCCAAAATACTTTAAGCGAATTCTTAGTAAGCAAAAAAGTTAAATCTTATGCAGTAAGTGAAACACAAAAATATGGACATGTTACTTACTTCTGGAATGGCAATAGATCAGAAAAATTTGATGATGAATTAGAAGTTTGGGAAGAAGTACCAAGTGATGTTATTCCATTTGAACAACGTCCATGGATGAAAGCAGCTGAAGTTACAGATAAATTGATTGCCGCTATCGAATCTGGAGAATATAAATTTATCAGATGTAACTATCCAAATGGCGACATGGTTGGTCATACTGGGAACTATGAAGCTACATTGATCGGGGTTGAAGCTGTTGATCTACAATTAAAACGAGTAATGGATGCATGTGACAAAGCTAATGCCATCTTGATCGTTACGGCTGACCATGGTAACGCTGATGAAATGCAAGAAAAGAAGAAAAAACCAGAAGATGCACCAAAACCAAAGACTTCACATACTTTAAATCCAGTTCCATTTATCATCTACAATGCTGATGTGGAAATTGCTGAAGGCGAATTTGGTTTAAGCAATGTTGCTAGTACCGTAGCTAAATTGTTAGGCTATGAACCAATGGCTCAATGGAATCCAAGCATCATTAAATAAGCAAGCAAAAAGATGTTCTATGCTGAACATCTTTTTACTTTGTTTAGATAAGCAACAAAATCGTTTTCTTCAATCAAGTTTGCTAGATTAGTGTGTAAGTTAGGATTATATACATAAGTATAAGCTTCGAAAAGAAAATGACCATTTTGATCATAGATGGCATAAGGATAGCGCAAATATTCGCTATGGCACAGATCACTAGGATCATATTCTTCTAGCGTATCACAAAGTTTAAGGTCAGCATCATCGACCTGATAGATCTCACCTTTGATCATCCGCTGTCCTTGGGGGATAAAAGCAGGATAACTTGCGTCTTTGAGCGTATATAAGCTACCTTGGACATAGCCCTCATTTATGTAAGTCGCAGCTTGTAGAAAGTGATGGTTTTCTTGTTGGTGGCGCAAGCTGCCATAGACAAATAGATAGTTAGTCATTGTCATATCCTCCCGATATTGCATGTCAAAATTATAGCTTTTTCTAAGCTTATTAACAATGGTAAAGGGCTTACTCTTAGTTTAGCTTAAAATATCTGTCAAAATTATGCTACAATATTGAACGGGTGATTTAGATGTTTAAAGATGAACACAACCAATTAAAAGGCATTAACTGTGTGATCTTAGGTTTATTTATCATGATCGTGATCAATTCTATCGTTGGTATAGGTACTAATGGTATTTTGGCCGTTATTTTTAAAGATGTTACTAATGGGTTGCAGCCAGATGATATTTTGATGATCGATATGATCGCGTTAGGTCGTGGCGCGCTTTTGAGTATTGCTAATATCTTAGGACCATTGCTTACATGGAAACAATATCTAAAACAAGATATCAAAGCGATGGGAATCAAACCTTTTAATATCCAACAAGCATTATTAGGGGCCTTATCGGCTGCAATGATCGTATTATTGCCATATCTTTATGCTTTATTTTTGCATCCTCAAGCAATCATCAAAGGGGAGATGGATGTAATGACCGTGGCATTGATCTTAATGTCTTCGATCAATAGTGCCACTAGCGTATATTTTGGCAAAGGTTATCTGATGGGTTGTATGCGTAATACGCATAAGTTTTGGTTAGTTTTATTGATACCGGTCTTGGTTGAAATCGTATTTTATCAAACTGGCGTTGCTTTGTTGGCCATTAATATCTTAACTAGTTTAGCTTGTGGCTTGATGTATATGAAAACCAATGATCTAAGCGGTGCTTTAGCATTTCGTTTGGTGTTTAGCTTGTTGTCAGGACTATTGGCTTTAAATAGCTATGATGTTTATATCATGGTGATGGAGTGCGTGCTTTGTGTAGGCGTTTGTTTATATTATTATGATGGCAAACATAGTAAATTGATGATGGAGGAAGATTAAGATGTATAAATATGGATATCCTTTATTAGTGATGATCATTAGTGGGATCATTTCGCGCTTGATGGCATATTTTGGCTTGAGCAAAGAAGTAGTGATCATCGTCATGGCTTGTTGTTACTTTGCGTTTGGTTTGAGCTTGTTTCAAAGAAAGCGCAGCAATGCTTGGGTGCAAAAATTGATCGTAGCCTTTTTGTTTTTATTTTTTGTCTTATGGGATTGTGGCTATGTGGTAATACCGCAGCTTAAGAGCTTTTTTGATTTTATTGGTATCTCAGGTTTTGTGGTTAAGATGTTTTATATTTATTGTGGATATATCTTTTTTGATTAGATATATCTTTTTTTTCGAATTAGGAGTAAAATATTTTAATCTAAGAGGGGGATAGGATGAATGCGTAAGACAAATACGATCGATATGTTAAATGGACCAATATTTTCGAAGATATTGCTTTTTTCTATTCCATTGATGTTATCTAGTGTGTTGCAGTTGTTGTTTAATGCTGCGGATATCATCGTAGTGGGACAATTTGCGGGATCTAATTCATTAGCAGCCGTTGGGGCAACAAGTGCTTTGATCAATTTATTGGTAAACTTGTTTGTGGGGGTATCCATTGGTTCTAGTGTGGTCATGGGTAAGTATGTGGGAGCCCGGGATTTTGATAATGTGGAAAAAACGATCCATGCTTCGATGTATTTCGCTATCGTTAGTGGAATCGTGATGATCTTTGTGGGGGCTTTTTTAGCTAAGCCTTTATTGGAAATGATGGCGACACCGTTAGAGATCATTGATTTATCTACTTTATATATGTGGATCTATTTCTTAGGAATGCCTGGCTTCATGGTATATAACTTTGGGGCGGCAATCTTAAGAACGGTTGGCGATACCAAGCGTCCCTTGTATTTTTTAGGAGTAGCTGGCATCGTTAATGTTGTCTTAAATCTATTGTTAGTTATCTTGTTTAAATTAGGAGTAGCCGGTGTAGCAATCGCAACAATGGTATCTCAGTATATCAGTGCGGCCTTGGTTACCTTATCCTTGATGAAATCGGATGATTATATGAAATTGAAGTTGAAAGAATTAAAGTTTCATAAAGATATCGTCATGGAAATGTTGAAAGTTGGTTTGCCTGCAGGCTTGCAAGGGGTTATCTTTAATATCAGCAATGTCTTGATCCAATCATCCGTAAATAGCTTTGGTTCACTAGTAATGGCAGGAAACACGGCTGCGGCTAATATCGAAGGCTTTGTTTATGTTTCGATGAATTCTATCCATCAAGCAGCGTTGACCTTTACTAGTCAAAATATGGGAGCTAAGAATTATCATCGTATCGATAAGATCTTGATCAATTGCTTGGTGATCGTTACCGCGGTAGGGTTGATCTTA
>JALEMK010000182.1 GCA_022768265.1 Erysipelotrichaceae bacterium | reverse complement strand
CGCTCTAACCACCTGAGCTACAGGCCCATTTATATGTTTTCCATCGAATGCCTATATATATTATCATTCTTAATACACTATGTCAACACCTTATTTCAAAAAAATTATTTTTTCTTTGATAAACGTAATTTCATCAAATTTACCATCCGTACTAGTCTTAACAATGATGATGCGTTTGCCCATTTTAACCTTGGTTAAATAATAGCTTCCACGATCGCTGACATTCAATCTTTCTACCTTTATCCTTCCAGTTATTTGGATATCTTCAGGACGTATGCCGATAGTGCAGCTTTGATCTTCCATTCCTGGCACAAGGCAAATCTCAACTTCATCAACAAATAAGCTTTCATTTGTGATCTTGGCATCCAAAATATTGATATCACCAAAAAATCGAGCTACAAACGCATTATAAGGGTGATGGTAAACTTCGTATGGTTTGCCAATCTGCATGATCTTCCCTTGATCCATGACGATCAATTTATCCGCCAATGCAAAAGCTTCTTTTTGTTCGTGCGTTACATAAATGATCGTCTTTTGTAATTTTTGCTGCAACGTTTTAACCTCATCTGCCAGTTCATATTTTAGTTGTGCATCTAAATTACTAAATGGTTCATCCATCAAGATCAACTTACTTGGTTTGCACAAAGCACGTGCAATCGCTACTCTTTGTTTTTGGCCCCCTGACAATGAATTAGGATAGCGATCTAACAAATCAGCGATTCCTAACATCTTAGCAATATCTTCGATCTTTTTTCGCAATTGCTTGCTTTCTTGCCAACTATGATTGCCATATGCAATGTTGTGATAGCAAGTCATATGAGCAAAAAGCGCAGCATCTTGAAAAACCATCGCAACATTTCGTTCATAGGGCCTTAGCTCATTGATACATGTATCATCGATCCAAATCTGACCTTGATCACATTTTTCCAAACCAGCGATCACCCTAAGCAAGGTCGTCTTACCGCACCCACTAGGACCAATGATCACACAAAAAGTGCCATCTTCGATCGTACAGGACAAATCATCGATTGCTTTATTCTTTCTATCATATATCTTTGTAACTTCGCTGATCTTAAGCATGATATCATCTTCCTTTGTATTTATTTTACCTTATTATTTTATTTTTTTCAGGGAAATTACTTTTTACGGTTTATTTATAAGCACAACCAAGGAGGTAAGCATGAAATCTAAAGCTTTAGCCAACTGTTTAGCAGGCGAAATGATCGAAATTACCCATATTTATGGCAGCGATAAATTTAAACAACTATTAAAAGAATTCCATGTCGATATCCATGAAAAAATCAGGATCCTTAGCATTAACGATAACATCATCTTTTTAAATAATGAACAACAGCAGCTTTCTCTTAGTTTTAGTGAAGCTTATGATATTTTTGGCATCAACGCTATCGAACATATCCAAACCATCCACCAGCGTAAGAAAAAGTTGATACTGTGGCTTAGCACGCTGTTGATGCTTCAACTTTTATTCATTGGAGCTTACAAACTTTTTCACCACCTTACGCATATTCAATTTAGCTTAAAAGCTAACAATATCACGCTTAGCTATGGTCAGCATTTTGATGCGCAAGCACTTATACAAGAACTAAAAAATGCCAAGGTCATCCTACCTGTCTTAAATGATCGAAGCCCTGGTACCTATAAATTAAATTATTTAGCTAAGAATAATTTCAAGCAAAAACAGCTTACCTTGATGGTAAATATCATCGATGATCAAGCACCCACGATCACGCTTACCCATGAAAAACTCGTGTATGAAGATGGCCTTCAGGATTGTCATTACTATATTCAAAGCGTTGATGATAATGTCGATAAACTACCTAAAACCCAGGTTGCTTGTAGCAATGAACTTGATTTTGCCGATGATCAAGCTGCTTTTATCTATACCATTAGTGACAAGGCGGGAAACATCGCTCAAGCTTCGCTTCCAGTTATAAAAAAGCCTCAAACATTAAAGCCTGTGGCTAGCATCGATCCCCCTAGACCTTCTAACCACGATCAACAGATCATGGATAACCATATCAATCAAGAGATCATCTTCGAAGAAATTAGCGAAGAAAGCTACAGCGAAACCATTACCTACGATGAGGGAGTATTAGTAAGTTATGAATAGAAAATTACGTAAACCTGTTAAATTCTTTTTGTTGATCATGTGTATACTTAGTTTCGTTTATTTCTTTTTACCTCATAACCATGATCACCAGCATGGCCCGTTTATCAATAAGTTGCCCCCTACAAGCGATCTAGCAACTTGGCAAAAGATCAATCCCGAGATATTCGCCTTGCTTGAGTTTACGAGCGATGATGTAACGACCCAGATACCGATCATCTATACAGCTAATGGCGACCACTATATGTTACACGATATTTATGGTCACTATGATACGATGGGCGCCGTTTTCATGGAAAAACAAATCAGTCCCTTAAGCTCATCGAACAATTACATCATCAACGGTCATTCATCTAAAACCAAAAATTGGAATTTTACCTTCCTAAAAAAATATAACGATCTAGATTATTTCACCAAACACCCCGAATTTACCTTCATCGATAAGCAAGGAACGCATCAGTATCAGATCATTAGTTTTAGCGAATATGACCTAGATGATCAAGATACCTATCTAGGTTGGCACAATAATTATTTCGCTTCATACGCTGAAGCTAAAAATATGTTTGACAACACCTTAGCCTATACTATCAACCGTGTTGATGGTTTTTACTACCACCAGCAACAAATGATCACCCTAGTAACCTGCAACATGCAAAAACATAACGCCCGCTATGTCTTACAAGCAGTAGAAAAAACAGAGAGGAAATAACCATGAAAAATATCTTCATCCTATTTTTGACCATCTTATGCAACATCCAACTAGTTTTCGCAAATCAGCCACTACCCACAACCCCTATATCTACAGAAACCCCTGAGCCCACCAATACCAGCGAACCATCAACCATTCCTATTGAACCCACTTCAACACCTTTACCTACTGCTACTACCATCCCCACAAACACCCCAACAGCCTTACCAACTAACGATCCTAGCATCGCTCCTACAAATGAACCCACCCCTACTCCAGATAACACATCTTCACCTTTGCCGCCAACCTCTTCGCCCATACAAACTAGCCCTCCCAAGGAGAGCTTAAAGATCGATCACAAGTTTTTTATTGATGATGTGGTTGGCAACTACCAATACCGCCAACTTAAATATACCATCTTTGATTTTGGAACCATCAATTTGCTTCCAGCCACAACCTTTGCTGATACCATACCTTTAAAAAGAGAAAAAAGGATCGCTCGTTATAACAACCCTAAACAAGGATATGAATATGTTTCAAAATTTTTATTAGATGGTAAGATCGGTTATTGTATCGAACCTTATGTCCTTGTTATCTTGGATGGCAATGGCAACGGTCCACAATACACCATCAAGCCTAGCGACCTTGACCCTGAAACCTTAAATAAAGTGGGACGTATCATTCATTATGGTTATGGCCACCCTTTAACAGGCAGCACCGATGAAACTTATTTAGCGACCCAACTTTTGATCTGGCAACACATCTGTCCGCAAGAATATCAAGAAATCATGGCTTCTTTGCAATGGTGCACCAACAAAGATCAAGTATGCGCCAGCGTTAGTGGCATGGTCGATGTTAGCGCAACGATGGATCACATCATGAATCTTGTGCACAATTATGATACGACTCCCAGTTTTGCTAGCCAATGGCATGATACGCTTAGCTACGAACTAGATTGGAACGAAACCTTGATCTTAACAGATGATGGCTCAACCAACTTATTTCATCCTGGAAGTCCTGTTATCGATTGGTTTGAGCCTTTCCCCAACGAAAGTCATAAAGGAATCAACATCAAGCAAGAAGGCAATCAGTTAAAGATCGACATCGATGACCTTTACTATGAAGGCTATGATAGCCCTAAAGGCAAGACCTTAACCTTTAAGCGCAAAGACGCTCAATACCAATCCTGGTTAAACAATGTCCTTTTATACACTAGCGAAGATAGTCAAAAGATCATGGGCATCGCTTTTGAAAATCCAACCCCTTCCTATAGTCTCGCTTTTAAATTAAAAACCGCCAACATTGAAATTGATAAGTTAGATGAATATTATCACAGCCAAAACTTCAGTGCCGGCACGCAATTTGTCATTGGTTGGCAAGAAGATCCTACCCATCAATATCGTTTTGATGGCAACAAAGATCGTAACTGGGAAGACATCTATAATTTCAATGTCGGTATCAAACCCGATCTATACGGTGGTTTTAACTATGTAGATGGTAAAAAGAGTTTCTACCCTATCATGGAACCAGATAACACAAACATTCGCGTCTTTGAGGTTGGTAATGATGGCAAAGCTCATATCGATAACTTATTACCACCAAATAAGAATTGGTGGATCATGGAATGGAAAGTATCTAACCCTTATAAAATCGATGCTAGACCATTTCTAGTTAGTACCAAAAACCAAAATAGCACTGCAAGCCAACAATTTGTTAATCAGCTGCGCGATATCGATCTATCCATCGTTAAAACAGCTAGTGATGATCCATATTTAAAACTCAACGATGCAACTTTTGAAGTTTACGAAATTGCTGATCTAGAGCTTGATCCTAGCCCCACCTTATTGGGCCCTTTATCGCTAGACCATTTAGAAACCAAACCTAAGCTGACATACAACCAATTATTAGCAGCTATTCCTGAACCAGCTGTTGATAAAAGCTTTTTTCTAGAGGGCTATCGCTATACGATCAAAAAGATCGAACATGATGCAATTTGGTTATTGCCCCAAAGATATGACGATTACAACACTGTTGCTCCTATAACCTTCGACCAATTACCAACCGACCCTAAACCTCACGATAAGTTCACCATCGATAACAATGGGATCAAAGAATACGAAATCATCAAAGTTACTCCTAACACCGTTACTTTCAAGCATACCGATACAACCCAAACATTACAGTTAACAAATATCCCTTATCCTCAATTATCACCAAATAGCCACCTTGAATTTGCCCAAAAAAGCTATACTGTCAAACAAGCTGTTTATGATAAGGGGAAATTTAAGTATCTAGAAGTATATCCTGCTACCACCTATACGCTTGCTAACCCTTACCAACAATTAAGCTGGGAACAATTACCTAATGATATCAAAGACGAAGCAAGTAAAAATTTTGAAATCAATGATGATAAATATGTCATTGTAAAGCGTAATCCCCACCAATTGATGGTAGAAGGTAGCTATTTGCAAAAGGTCATCGTCACCAATGATTCACTTGATCTTAACTTAGCAATGGTAAAAGCTTGGATCAAAGATAACTTGAAAGATCAAGATCTTGAAAGCATTCCTTTAAATACCGCGATTACGATCAACGATCAAACTTATACCATCTTAGCTAAACATCGTGATAGTGCAAACCAGATCGATGAAATTAGCTTACAAACAGCTGTAAACGATAACTTTATCATCAAGGTATTGGAACCTATCAAATTAGAAGATTTCCCGCAAACGATCACATCTAAAGAAAGCTTTAGCATTGTGGATATCATTGCGCCTAAATATCTAGTTAGTGATGAAAGTGGCAACCAATATCAAATCACCGTAGATGGCAATTACATCTTCAACGATCAAAAATTAGAACCAACAAGCGACAACAGCATCATCAATTATTGGCAATTAACCAACAATCTAACCCAAGATCCTAATATCTATTGTCAACAACCCGATGATATCTTCGCTTGCCCGCTACATACGACACGTGAACATCGCTATACCAAGATCATCGACAAGCCCTATGAACTAGCCCAGTTCAACGATCTAGCTCAAGCCGCCTTAGCAAGCGGCAAGCCATTAGCACAATACGCAAAGGGCGAAACGATCAACCTCGATGAACAAAGCTATCAAATCATTGAACCCCTTGCCTCACAAGAAGCCGATCATCTCAAAGTTGCAACATCCATCGATGAGCAAATTATCGAGATCACGCTCTATAAAGACCAAACGATAACTACTTATCAAGAAAAAAAGGTCTTAAGCAAAAGCTTTACGATCCAAGCAATAACCCCTAAAGAATATATCGTAAAATGGCAAGCATCTAAATTTAACGATCATATTGTCTTACCCGAAATAACTTTCCAGCTTAAACAGGGTCAAGATCTACAGTACGCTTTAAACATAACATATGATCAGATTCCAAATATCCACAAGCTAAAACCTAATGATACCTTTACGATCGATGAGCAAAGCTTTACCGTTATCAGCAATTATCCCGATTTACAAAACATCGTCATCAAAAACGAAAATGGGCAGATTTTCTTTTTAGACCCGCAAGCTACCAGCAAATATGATGTCATATCATATGATCAAGTATCCCAACTAGAAAAGACCCAACAAAAGCCATGGTGCATCAACGATCAGCTAACCCTTGACTACCAACGACCTTTAGTCAAAGGCGATGATATTACCATCAACAATAAAAAATACACGATATTAAGCAAAAGCAACGACAACGATATTATCGTAGGCTTTGCTTTAGAAGACAATGCTCCTTTTAGCTACCAAGAAATTCTCGACTTATTTAAGACCCACTCCAAAATACAGGTTGATGATGAAACTTACATCATCAAAAAAGATGATATCAACCAAGAAAAAGCTACCATCATCCAAGATAGCAAAGGAAATACTTATCACTATTATCGCTATCACTTAACAAACAAGCCATCAAAACCAACAACTACCGACAGCGAGCTGATCAAAGTAAGCAAACCAACAAGCATCAGATACCAAGATATCATCAAACTATTTGCTTTCAAGCTACCACAAGAAAATACGCGTTTTATCTTTGAAGATGATCCATATGTTATAAACAAGCTTAATCAACATAGCATGACCATTCAAAACCTAAGCTCCAAAGAAACATTGGAAATAAACTACCCTAGTAATCCTATCGATGATTATGTAACCTACGATAAATATTTCATAAACACCCAAAAAACTTATGATCTATCTGCTTTTTTACCAAATAGCGAGCATTATTATTTAACTTGTGATGATCCAAGTGTTTTGATCGATAATCATATCATCAAGGTTGACAGCATGAAAACATTTGATATCAACATTCACTATGGCCATGGTGCAAATGGCATAACTTATGAACAGATCATCAAACAATTAGGAAGCAAACCGAAGATCAACGATACTTTCACCAATAAAAAACGCACCTATACCGTTGCGGATATCCTACAAAATGACGATGTGGACGAAGCCTTGATCATCACCTGTCCTAACGCTCTAGATACCACCAAGATCAATCGCTACTATCTTCCAATTCCATCACCTATTTCTAAAAACGATATCCCTCCGATCCATAGCGATCTTCATGACAGCTTCAAGGTCAATGGCATCAAATATACTATCGAGAAGATAATCATCAATAGCGATGGTACCAAAGATTTTAAGGTAAGCTGCAAAGATCAAGATGGTAACAAACAATACTATCTAATAACTAATAAGCAACTAAAAACAGATCCTAAAGAGCATAGCATCTATCAAATCATTAACTTCACCACCAGTAATCAACAACTAGCTTCGATCAAAAAGCTAACCACTTTACCTTTATTCAAAGGTAAGACCGGAAAAAATCAACTGCGTATTACTGACCCAAGCAATCACCAGCATTCGCAACCTTTTTATCCTGTGACCATCTACAGCGACCCTGCCGGCACTAACGTCATCAAAAAAGGCTACAGCGATCATTGGGGCATGTTTGATGTCGACGATCTATCACCGGGCACATATTTTTATAACCAACCTAACAGTTTGATCCTAAAAGAATTCACGGTATATGACCACCCTCAAATTGATGGTCAAGTAAATATCCAAGATCTAAAATGGGGGCGTAAGTATCTCGCATGTGAAACTCAACTACCATTAGGATATGATTTTCGTGATGCAAATCAGCTAGATGCTAAGGACATCTGCTTCAGCTTTGATAGCAAATACGCCGAAAAAATCAACGTTACATATGAAAATGTCCTAAATACCAAACGTAAGCTTGATCTAGAAGTGGTCAAGGTCGATCAAGATGATCAAACCAAGCTTTTAAATGGCGCAATTTTTACGGTCATGGATGTTAGCGATGAAGGTCACGATGTATCCAAAGATCATTTATCTACTTTTCCTTATAAGATAACATTCCAAGATATCCCTGCTGACCTAAAGATAAATCAACAATTTAGCGTATGGCCTGATGATCATTCCGTCCAATTCACTTACGAAATCTTAGCTATCGAAAATGATCATATTTTAGTCAAATGTCTAGATGATCAAATGGAATATCATGTAGACAAAAATAACATCAACCATAATGTTCCATTGACCTATCAAGATATCTTGAAAAATTGCCCTAAAATTGCGCCAAAAGCTCGCTTTAAAGCTTTTGATAAACAAGATGGCAATATCCAAACCTATCAGATCATCGATATCATTTACGCCCAAGATCCAGCTATTTGGCAACCAACCACCAGCGATGATACTAGCGCTAATACCATCATGGGTTATAAACTGATCAATATCAATGATAATAACCATATGGTCATCGAAGTAAAAAACGATATCATCACTATGCCTCAAATAAAACCCGCTAAAGCAATTGGAACCTTTGTATCAGGCGGTATCTATCGCCAGTTAACCACTTCTTTGCCAGCCGAGCCTTTTATCATGCAGGATATCCTTACTATGGTCCAAAAGCCAAAAATAAATTATCAATTCACCTTTCCAACTTTAAGTTGTATCCAAGCTCCTAGCTTCCAAGATATTCCTAACGATCTAAAAATAGATGATATCTTTAAATTTAACCATGTAGATTTTACCTTGATATATCGGGACGAACAAAAGATCAGCTTAAAATATCAAAGTTTTAACCAACAACCTAAGATTTTACACCTTCATAAAACAGCTGCCAAAGCGCCGATGATCCAAGCTCTTGTTGATGAAAAATACGTCATTACTTCTATAACCACTGATTATCAAGGCCTACGATATGAAGATATCCCTAATATTCAAAACCTAAAACCAAACGATATCATCACCATCAAAGGCATCAGCTATAAAGTTGTTAATAATGACATAGCTAACGATAAGATCAGTTTACAAAACGCTAGCGACACGATCGACGGCAAGATCATCTTTGAAGGCCCTATAGAAACCTACATAGCTAATCAAGATTTTAACGAAAAGATCTTGAACATGGAAATAACCAACTTAAGCAATCATAAGCGCTATTATGTATTTGCAGGTCAAACATATACTTATATCGATGTTCCAATGATCAGCGAACCTTATGAAGTAATGGACAAAACTGGTAAAGTTGTTTTACGAGCCAACACTAATGATAAAGGAGAAATCATCGTCTATGGCTTGCCTGAAGCTGATTATCAATTACACTATCTTGATAAAGCTGAAAACTTTACTATCAAGCATGGCGCATTCACTATCAAAGATCTAACCTATGGTAGTAAATTAAAAGTATGTGAAATTCATTCTCCTTTAGGTTATATCATCGGTAACGCTTGTGAAACCATCGATATCGTCAATGATAATGATAAGATCGTTAAAAACCAAAAAACCAATCAAAAAATTGTCATTAACAAAAAGAAAAAAATAACAAGAATAAGAAAAATGGGTGAGGATTAATTCCTTACCCATTAATGATATGCATGATTTTTTTGATAACTCCATGATCATAGCTATTGTCGATGACCTCTTTAGCATATGCTTTGATCGCTATGCCCGCATCCATGACCACATAGCTATTGTCAAAAGCTTGAAGCATGGGAATATCATTTTCACCATCGCCAAACACAAAAACCTCTTTTTTATCAAGCGCTAAATATTGACATAACCAGTGCAAAGCAATTCCTTTGTTGGTGATGTATGGGCAAATCAGCAAACTATTACCTTCATACAGACATGTTAGATTATCAGCAAACTTCCTTTGCAAATCTTGTACCAACATTTCTCCAAAACGCTTATTGTTGATCATAGCTTCGACTTTTAATATCGCTTTTCGCTTCAGCATTTCTAGATCACAGTCATATGTATTAGTTTTAACAAAGTGCTCCATGATCTTTTTCATCTGCGGATCATCCAAAAATCCAGCAGGAAATAAACTTGTAAAATGATCGACAAAGGTTGTTTTATCAACTGTTAACATTTTTTGATCAAACGCGAGATATTCTAAAGGTACATCAGGATATTCTTGATATAAATAAGCTATAACTTCATCAGCTATACGATCTTCCAACAAAACCGTACGATCCTTGGCTAGAATTACGGTTCCATTCATTCCAATGATATAAGCATCAAGTTCCCACAATTTTTCTTCAGCGATCAGTTCTTCATAATTACGCCCTGTCACAAAGGCTATTTCATGCCCCTGCGCTAGGACTTTTTTCAATACCTGTAAAGTTTCATCATCCAAGCCGTTTTGGGCGGATATCAAGGTACCATCTAGATCCATGGCAAAAAGCATATATACGATCCCTTACTATTTCCCTTCGATCGCTTCGATGCTTTTAACGATGGCCCCTTTAAAACCTTCTTTATTTAAAGCATTTACCCCTTTGATCGTCGTTCCGCCTGGTGAACATACCATATCCTTCAATTGAGCTGGATGTAATTTGGTTGCTAGTTGCATCTTGCCTGCTCCTACGATCATTTGTGAAGCCAGACGATATGCTTGTTCTCTAGTTAACCCATAAGCTACCCCAGCATCCGCTAATGCTTCAACATACATCATCGTAAAAGCCGGCGCACATCCGCTGATCGTACCGGCAATGCTTAAATTTTTCGCACTAACAAATTCCAATGAGCCAATTTTGGAAAATAATTTTTTAAAGGTTGCTAATTGGATGACATCTAAAGAATGTTTATCTTCACAAATGATTATGCCTTCTTTAGCCATGACCGCCAAATTAGGTATCGTGCAGATACAATGCATATTTTTGGCAATCGTCTTCATCTTATCATAAGTATAACCTGCTGCTACGCTCACCACGATCTTATTATTAACCAATCCTTTGATCTCTTCCACTACTTGCTCGATCAAGTTAGGTTTTACGGCCAAAACGATCAAATCACTTTTTTCCGCAACTTCTTGATTAGTTTTACAAGGATTAACATCCATGCCGATCGTCTTGATCGTTAATTGATCATAATGTGCCGAGCTAACATATATTGCATTGGCTTCGATCGCATTTGCCGCTTTCAAGCCTTGAACCATAGCTTGAGCCATGTTTCCATAACCAATAAATCCTACTTTTAAATTTTCCATATCACTAACCTCAACTTATATAATTATTTTATCATGAAAAAATCACCAAATCGAATAATTAAAACTGCAAAAAAA
Organism: Erysipelotrichaceae bacterium; assembly: GCA_022768265.1. GTDB lineage: Bacteria > Bacillota_I > Bacilli_A > Erysipelotrichales > Erysipelotrichaceae > JALEVB01. The sequence goes on along the minus strand of JALEMK010000182.1, from coordinate 1,105 downwards.
ATTTAAAAGTATTATAATTTATATGTAAGGAGAACTACAACAATGAATACAGTAGAAAACAGAAAAATCGTTTTAGTTGGTACCGGATTTGTCGGAATGAGCATGGCTTATACTTTCCTATCTCAACCTGGTATCGATGAATTAGTTTTGGTCGATGTCAACAAAGATAAAGCTGAAGGGGAAGCTTTAGACTTATCTCATGGTTTACCATATTCAACCAGCAAGATCAGAATCAAAGCTGGTGATTATAATGATTGCAAAGATGCAGCTATTATCGTAATCACCGCTGGTGCTGCCCAAAAACCTGGTCAAACTCGTCTTGAGCTAACTGGTATCAACACAAAGATCATGAAGAGCATTTGTGAACAAATCAAAGCTTCAGGATTCAATGGCGTTATCGTCGTTGCCAGCAACCCTGTAGATATCATGACCTACGTTGCGCAAAAAGTTACTGGGCTTCCAGAAAATCAAGTAATCGGTTCAGGAACATTACTAGACACTGCTCGTCTACGTACCAAGATCAGCGAATACTTCAACGTTAACTCTACAAACGTGCACGCTTATATCATGGGTGAACATGGCGATTCAAGTTTCGTTCCTTGGATCCATGCTTATGTAGGATGCAAGAGCCTATTAGAAATGCTTGATGAACAAGATAAAGATCTATCTGAACTGCTAACGATCTATGAAAGTGTAAGAGATGCTGCTTACGAAATCATCGAAAAGAAAAAAGCAACTTACTATGGTATCGGTCTTTCATTAAATCGTCTAGTTCATGCAATCTTGAATAACGAAAATGCTATCATGACCATTTCAGCACCACAAAATGGTGAATATGGTCAAACCGGTTTATATATCGGTGTCCCAGCAGTTATCAACAAACACGGATTAAGAGAAATTGTTCACTTACAATTAAATCAAGTAGACCAAGGCAAATTTAATGCATCTTGTGAAAACTTGAAAAACACGATCAAAGAAGTTGTAGATCCAATCTTAGCTGAATAAAAAAATATTCCCATCACTTAGTGATGGGATATTTTTTTATATCAAACTTTGTCCAAAATAAACGATCAATGCCATAACGATGACATAACCCACAGCATAC
>JALEMK010000102.1 GCA_022768265.1 Erysipelotrichaceae bacterium | reverse complement strand
CATCTAACTTATAGCATTTTGGTACCCTATTTTCAGCCTTAACAACAGCACCAGGGCCAATATGCACACCATCTTCTATTATACAGCCATGATCAATGATTGCGCCACAATTAATGATGCAACCAGTTCTAATGATAACATCCGTATTAATAATTGCATGTGGGAAAATAACACTACCTGATTCAATCTTGGCGCTAGGACTTACATAAGCACTAGGATGAATGATTCGTGCTAATTCAATACCATTTTCCACAATATCATTAATATATTTCACACGTAGCTCATTATTCCCAAAAGCTACATATACTTCAGTATCATCATCACAATATTCTAAGTAATTAGCACACTTATCAACACCATTACTATGATCATCATCTAAAACAATGATATCCTCATAACAATGTAATTGTAGGGCTAGATCCTTGACACATCTTCCATGTCCGCCCCCACCAATAATAACTAATTTTCGCATTTTACGACCTTTTCAAAATAAGTATCCGGCTTATTTGGATCAAATGATTCATTAGCCCACATCAAAGTAACTAAATCTTCACTATCTGATAAGTTAATGATATTGTGCGTATAACCTGGCAACATATGAATAGCTTCGATCTTATCACCACTAACTTCAAACTCAATGATCTCATCACTATCGATCTTACGCTCTTGAATCAAACCATGACCTTTAACAACGATGAAAAATTCCCATTTAGTATGATGCCAATGTTCACCTTTCGTAATACCTGGCTTAGAAATATTAACAGAAAATTGTCCACAATTAGCTGTCTTCAAAAGCTCGGTAAATGATCCACGCTCATCGACATTCATCTTTAATGCAAACTTAACCTTTTCTTTAGGCAAGTATGATAAATATGTTGAATACAATTTTTTGGCAAATGAATTATATGGAATTTCTGGCATCAATAAAGTTGATGGTTGATTTTTAAATTGTTCCAATAAATCCACGATTTCTTGCAAAGTAACAAAGTGACTAACTGGTACAAAACAATACTTGCCATCTGCATCAGCAACACTTTTTACACCTTCATATTCACAACGATGTTCATCTTGGGTTAATGCTTCAATCATCTCATCTACCAAATCATCAATGTACACTAATTCTAATTCAACACTAGGATCATTTACTTTAATAGGTAAATCATTAGCGATATTATGACAAAATGTTGCGATAACTGAATTATAATTAGGTCTACACCACTTACCAAATAAATTAGCAAAACGATATACTAATACTTTGGCACCCGTTTCCTTAGCATAATCAAACATTAATTGTTCACCAGCTAATTTACTTCTACCATACTCACTAGCAGCATAACGACCTTCTAAGGTAGCTTGGATTGAAGAAGAAATCATTACTGGACAATTATTGTGATATTTTTTTAGGTTATCTAGCAAAACACTAGCAAACCCAAAATTACCTTGCATGAATTCTTTATCATTTTGTGGACGATTAACCCCCGCAAGATTAAAGACAAAATCACATTCTTTACAATAATGATCTAATTCTTCTAATGTAGAATCAACATCATATTCAAATACTTCATCGATAATAACTTTTCTAGTCTTATCCTTACCATTTTTAATGTTATTTAAACTAGCAACCAGATTCTTACCAACAAAGCCTTTAGCTCCTGTAACTAATACTTTCATTATTTATTCTTCCATTTCTCTAATTCTTCTCGAACCAATGGTACTTCTAACAACTTATTCTTAACAGCTTCAATATCCATCAAATCTGTATTGTTAGAATTAAATTGTGTTAAAGATGTTTTCTTGATACCATCAAAGAAGTACTTATCATAGTTAAGATCACGTTTATCACATGGCACTCGATAGAAATTACCCATATCAATTGCATTAGCACATTCTTCATCAGTCAATAATGTTTCATACATCTTTTCACCATGACGAATACCAATCACCTTAATTTCATTATCAACAGCAAATAATTCCTTAACAGCTTTAGCTAAAACATCAATCGTACATGCTGGAGCCTTTTGAACAAAGATATCGCCACTTTCACCATTTTCAAAGGCAAACAATACTAGGTCAACTGCCTCTTCTAAAGTCATGACAAATCTAGTCATACTAGGTTCGGTAACCGTTAATGGATTACCTGCATTGATCTGATTGATAAACAATGGAACCACACTACCACGAGATGCCAAAACATTACCATATCTAGTACACATGATCTTAGTTTTGCTTGGATCAACCGTTCTACTTTTCGCAACGATAACTTTTTCCATCATCGCTTTGCTAGTACCCATGGCATTAACGGGATATGCTGCTTTATCTGTAGATAAACAAACAACCTTTTTAACCCCACACTCAATAGCCGCTGTTAAAACATTCTCTGTACCTAATACATTGGTCAAAACTGCTTCTACAGGGAAAAACTCACAAGAAGGCACTTGCTTCAAAGCAGCTGCATGGAAAATATAATCAACTCCATACATAGCATTTTTTAATGAAGCCACATTTCTAACATCACCAATATAAAACTTTAATTTTTGAAATGACTCAGGATATTTTGCTTGATACTCATGACGCATATTATCCTGTTTCAATTCATCACGACTAAAGATTCTAATTTCTTTGATATCTGTTTCTAAAAACCTGTTTAATACTGCATTACCAAATGATCCTGTACCACCAGTAATCAATAATGTTTTACCTTTAAATAATGACATTTTATTTTTCCTTTCCTAAGATATTATTTTTCTGTTAAATAAAATTCTTTATACCACTTAGCAAAACTTCTTAATCCATCACGCAAATTCGTTGATGGTTTAAAAGCAAAATCTTTTTCTAAAGCACTAGTATCTGCATAGGTTATTGGTACATCACCTGCTTGCATAGGAACTAATTCTTTATGAGCTTCAAAATCATAATCTTCTGGTAATACCTCTGCTCTAATTAATTCTTCTTGTAGAATATTAACAAAATCTAAAAGATTTTCAGGATTATTATTACCAATGTTATAGACCATATATGGTGGAATTGGTAAACCATCTTCTCCTTGTTTTTTAGAAGGAGCTTTACCCATAACTCTAATTACCCCTTCTACGATATCATCAATATATGTAAAATCCCTTTTACAATTTCCGTAATTAAAGATTTGAATTGTTTCTCCTTTTATTAATTTATTTGTGAACCCAAAATAAGCCATATCTGGACGTCCCGCTGGTCCATAGACAGTGAAAAAACGCAATCCTGTTGATGGAATATTATATAACTTACTATAGGCATGTGCCATAAGTTCATTTGATTTTTTAGTAGCAGCATATAAAGATACTGGATTATCTACCTTGTCATCTGTTGAATATGGAATCTTTGTGTTTGATCCATATACACTACTTGACGAAGCGTAAACTAAATGTTCAACTCCTGTTTCTCCATTATCATAAGAATGTCTGCAAGCTTCTAAAATGTTGTAGAAACCAATCATATTTGACTCTATATAAGTATCAGGATTAGTAATAGAATATCTCACTCCAGCTTGAGCAGCTAAATTAACTACAACTTTAGGTTTATATTCACTAAATATACTGTTGATTAAATCACGATCAGCAATAGATCCTTTAATAAATGACCATTTTGATCCTTCGTGTTTTTCCACTTCATCTTTAATATTATTTAATCTAAATTCTTTGATCTTCACATCATAATAATCATTCATATTATCGATTCCTACAATATGAATATTATCGTATTTTTTAAACAACTGTAAAACTAAATTCGCTCCTATAAAACCTGAAGAACCTGTAACAAAAACAACGCTATCATTCAAATTTATCATTATTTAGTCCCTCCTAAATAAATCTCTAGTATAAACTTTTTCTTTAACATCATCTAATACACTGTCGTATCTATTAGCTACTATTGCTTGAGATAATTTTTTGAATTCTTCAATATCATTAACAACTTTACTTCCAAAGAAAGTAGAACCATTCTCTAATGTAGGTTCATAAATAATCACCGTAGCACCCTTAGCTTTGATTCTTTTCATTACTCCCTGAATGCTACTTTGTCTAAAGTTATCTGAATTAGATTTCATTGTTAATCTATATACACCTATAACAACCTCTTTTTCATAGCTTTGATCATAACTACTATTAGCTGTATAAGCGCCTGCTATTTCTAAAACTCTATCTGCGATAAAATCTTTTCTTGTACGGTTACTTTCAACAATAGCACTCATCATATTTTGGGGAACATCATTATAGTTTGCTAACAATTGTTTAGTATCTTTTGGTAAGCAATATCCACCATAGCCAAAAGATGGATTATTGTAATGTGAGCCAATTCTAGGATCTAAACAAACCCCATTGATAATATCCTGAGTATTTAATCCTTTAACCTCTGCATATGTATCTAGTTCGTTGAAATAAGATACACGTAAAGCAAGATAAGTATTAGCAAACAACTTAACGGCTTCTGCTTCAGTAAATCCCATAAATAAAGTTTCTACATCTTCTTTAATGGCACCTTGTTTTAATAATTTTGCAAACTCTCTTGCTTTTTGATCTAATTCTAAATCATTTTTATCTGTTGAAACAATAATTCGACTAGGATACAAATTATCATACAGTGCTTTAGATTCTCTTAAGAATTCAGGTGAGAATATAATGTTCTTAGTATTATATTTCTTTCTTACACTTTCTGTATATCCTACAGGAATAGTAGATTTTATAACCATAAGTGCCTTAGGATTAACTTTCAAAACTAATTCGATTACAGCTTCAACAGCTGATGTATCAAAATAGTTCTTTTGACTATCATAATTTGTTGGTGCTGCAATCACAACATAATCAACATTTTTATATGCTTCTTCTCCATCTAATGTAGCATATAAATCTAATTCTTTTGTTTTTAAATACTCTTCAATATAATCATCTTGAATTGGTGATTGATGATTATTAATCATATCAACCTTTTCTTTGATAATATCTACCGCAACCACATGATTGTGCTGTGCTAATAATGTAGCTATACTTAAACCTACATATCCAGTTCCTGCAACTGCTATGTTTCTACAAATTAATTCTTCATTTTCTTTCATTGATTCTTCTTTAAATAAATCCAAAATGTCAAATTCTAATACTTCAGAAAGTTTTTCTAATTGCTCAATAGATGGTACATAATCCATAGATTCAATAAGACTAAGCATAGCGCAATCAATTCCTGTTAATTCACTTACTTTTTGTTGCGTGATTTTTTTTTGTTTTCGTGCCTCTATTACTTTATTTGTTAATAAATTTAAATTCAATCTTTTCATATTATTTTGTTATTATAAATAACTTTCCTCCTTAATAATTATATAATATTTAAAAAATAAAAATTCCAATCTTGTATTGTGCAACAATATATAAATATATTATAAATAACCTAATAATATATTTATAATTTTTTTACAAAATACAATAACGATTAAGTTGTCAAGATAAAAATCTTAGATTTTTATGAACAGATTCGATGCGGTTTTTCATCTGATCAATGCCTGTTTTATGCTACATAAGATAGCAACATTGCCGAATATTAGCATTATTCTGGTGTATTATGATTAAAAAATGAATACCATCGCTCGAAGTTGTAATTATGGATATGATTTCCAATTGCCTCCTTGATTCTTTGATATTATTGTATTATGTCATATAGGCTTATTCCTATTTGAAAGTGTGGAACCACCTCTCAATCATTATACTATATGCCAAATTTCTTTTCTCATACATGCTATAGCGATTTCCGTTTTCTTTGATGAAATCGATATATAGCACCTAGTAAACTGAGATTACTGATTGGAATTCAAAATACTGAATTTTGCTACATTGAATGATTTTTCCAAAACGGTAATTGCCACTATGGTATCCATAGTATAATTCAACTCTAAGTCAGCAATATAGCGACTGTATCAAATCAATGACAGATGTTAGATACAGATATCCACGGCTGATAGGAATATAAGTATTATCAATCGACTGTCTTGTTTGGTTTATTTATAACGGTACTATGGAGCAGATAATGACATTTTTCGTCTGCTGCATATACTTAGATAAATTTCATTTTGATATATAGTATGGATGATCCGTATGAAGATGATTCATGATTGACTTAAACTAACTATTCTTAAGACATTCCATTTCCTTTGTAATAAATACTATTACGATTAATTTCAAGAAACCTCTCGACAATAACTGAAAATTCTTTAGCCATCAAAATATTTTGGACTAAATTTATTCTCGTATTCAGGTCTGCAAATTTCTTCAGATTTTTCGTATATGCTACTTATTCTTTTAGATCTACGGTATGTTTTCCCTTGAAATTTTTCTTACATCTGTCACTGAAAACAACGAAAACATTGTTAAGGAATTCTTTCTTCTAGTTATTCAACATATTCGGTTAAATATTGTTTTATGTGGCAATGGTATTTAAGTATTTTTCTCTTTTTAATAGTTCAATTACAAGACTCGATTTAAATTTGATACAGAAAATTCTTCTTTGTCTGGGCATAGTAATGAATACTCTCTTTCATATTGACTTAACTATATCAGATTCATTAAAAACTATCCAAAAAAAACATCTTAATTTATGAGGCTATTATACTCATAAAAACTTAATTCTATCTGCAATTCCCGTAATACGTGCTTAAAAATCATGTCTCATAACATATTGTGTCTTCTCATCAAGAGAAAAAATTCGAATTCTCTCTGTATCAGTCTTAAGAAAACGATTTAATACAGCATTAATAAAAGTATCCTATTTCTCCTTCCATCACAATTATAAGCAAACATGTTTCCCCTATTTGTTTAGATGAATAAATAAATTATTTATGTGCTATTATACATAAATAGCTCAATAATTATTTTCTTTATAAGAATAACAATTCCCTGAAACCATCACTAGTAAACAGATATCAAAAGCACGTAAATCACCTATAATCCTTGGAAAATAACATGTACCAAAATAATTAATAGTTATTCTATTGATTGCCATATATCTACACTATTGTCTCTAATTTTTAAATTCATTTATAACTATGTCTTCAAAATTCTTATATTTCCCCATAATCTTATTGCTGAATAAAACATTACTTATTTTCCTGCTTAATTTTAGGGATTGCTCTATTTTTCGTCTCGTACTTTCTAAAATAAATGCAATAGCAAACATGGAAATAATCACTATTACCCAATATAGAAACAATTTATAGAACGCTTGATTAGCATAATAACCTGGATATATCTTTTCCCATATATGATACTTTAGAAAATTATTTTCGTGAATAAGATATACAGCAAAAATCAACGGTGTGCTAAATTTAACAATATTTTTTATTTTTACTTGTTGATTATACTCTTTAAATCCTAAAAATATCATTATAGACGCCAATAAAGATATCAATGGGGTCTCACCCATAAATGCGTTAGATAACATAACAGAGCCAAATATTATTTTTGTAATCAAAGCTATTCCTAATTTTATTAAAAACTGTATTATACATAATCCTAGACCATATACTATATATTTTCTCGACTGTACACCTTTTAATGTATACTCTGATAAAAATCTTGCTATTAAGTAAAGCAAAAGTAACCACAGGATTCCTTCCCCATAATTCATATTAAATGCATCTACATGCGAAACATATGGTAGTATACATACTAAAATTATCAGCACTCCAATAAATTTTAATAAATATTTTTTATCTAGATTTTCTAAGCATTTATTTAAAAATGGTGCTAGAATGCACATAAGTAAATAGCTATTAAAAAAGCCATATTGCCTAAATAATACTGGAAAAAATGCTTTTATTGTACTTTGCACCGTAAAATCTTCCCATCCCAAAATAATAGAGATTCCAAAACTTAAAACAGAATATGTTATTACTTCTATCCATATTTTAACAATTTGTTCTAAGCCAATGTTTTTCTTATTTTGGAAATAAAATGAAATAAGGTAAAACATAGTTACTGATGTATAACATATCGATCTAACCATCCATACAATATACCAATTAAATGAAAAATCTGCTACATTTTCTAACACACCACCATGTCCTAAAAAATGATGCGTGACTACCATTATCATTGATACAATTCTTAACAAATCTAATCCATAATTTCTATCCAAATTTTTCATTATTTACACCTTACTTATACTTATGATAACTAATATGGTTAATATTGATTTTAAGTATTTTGCTCACATATACATAACTGATACTAATATAAACTATTGCACCAAACAATACCTGTAAAGCAACAGTCAAGATATCTGAAGAAATATCAAGCTTTGCAATACCTTTTACTACAATGTACATAACTAATCCAATTAAAATAAATACAAGATTTTCTTTTAACAATTTTGATAGCGGAATACTTTTTCTGACCATATATGTTTGTACAAAGCACACTGTTATCTCTGCTGCAATAGTCCCTATCACAGCACCCCATGCCTTAAAATATGGAATCAAAATAAAATTAATTAATATATTTACTGCTGCACCGCAAAA
>JALEMK010000060.1 GCA_022768265.1 Erysipelotrichaceae bacterium | reverse complement strand
AAATATTTTGCACTTTGGGGGAGGTGAAAATATGCCTAGCAAAAAGCTTTTGATAACTAAAGAAAGTCTTATGGATGAAATAAAGACTTATATTAGTAATGCAGATGATTTGCAAATGATCGAAAAAGCCATTGATTACGCATATCTTCATCATGAGGGTCAATTTCGCAAAAGTGGAGAACCATATGTCATTCACTTGTTAAATGTTGCGTATATTCTTGCTACCTTAAAAGCAGGACCACAAACGATCTGTGCGGGACTTTTGCATGATACGATCGAAGATACGGGAGTAAGCAAAGAAGAGATTGCCCGAGAATTTAATGAAGAAATTGCCACGATGGTGGAAAGCGTTACTAAAATTGGTAATTTAAAGTTTAAAGATGAAAAAGAATATCTTGCAGCTAATCATCGTAAGATTTTTATTGCCATGGCTAAGGACGTTAGGGTTATCATCGTTAAGTTAGCCGATCGTTTACACAATATGCGAACCCTACAATATATGAGCCCACAAAAACAACAAAAGATCGCATCAGAAACATTAGAGGTATATGCGCCGATCGCACATCGTTTAGGGATTAGCGAAATCAAAAATGAATTAGAAGATCTAAGTTTCTTCTATTTGAATCGTGAAGAATATTATCGTATTGCTCATTTAGTAGAAGCTAAGAAAAATGAGCGTGATCAACAAGTGCAACAGATGATCCAAGATATTTCTAAATTATTAGAAGAAAATCATCTGGAATTTAGGATCTTTGGACGTAGCAAACATCTTTATTCGATCTATAAAAAGATGGTCAAGAAACACAAACGCTTTGAAGAAATCCTTGATCTATTAGCGATTCGGATCATTACGAAAACCGAATTAAATTGTTATGAGATCTTAGGTTATATCCATGCAAAATATCGTCCGATCCCTGGAAGGTTAAAAGATTATATTGCTATGCCAAAGGTCAATATGTATCAATCCTTGCATACGACCATCGTAGGGAATGAAGGTAGGATCTTTGAAGTGCAAATTAGAACAGAGGATATGGATAGCGTAGCCGAAAGAGGGATCGCTGCCCATTGGCGCTATAAAGAAGGGACTAAATACGATCCGCATCGCGAACAAAAAGAAATTGAAGATAAACTATCATGGTTAAAGGATTTTGCAGCCTTGACCAAAGAAACTGCAACCAAAAGTGATAGTGAATACATGGATACTTTGACCAAAGATATTTTTGAGGCAAATGTCTATGTTATGACACCAAATGGTAGGGTCATCGATCTACCTAATGGCGCGACCCCAATCGATTTTGCATATCGAGTTCATACCGATGTAGGTAATTTTGCCGTAGGCTCTTTGGTCAATGAGTCATTAGTGCCATTAAACACAGTATTAAAAACAGGTGATGTCGTTCAGATCAAAACTAGCAAACAATCTAACGGTCCTAGTGAGGATTGGTTAAAATTTGTTAAGACCAACCAAGCCAAAAATAAGATCAAAAACTTCTTGGCTAAGAAAGAAAATGAAGTTAGACAGGAAAAGATCGATCTAGGCTCAAAAATGTTAAATGATGAGCTAAAAAGACGTGGTTTTGAACCAAAAGAATATAATGAAAAGAAAAAGATCGAGGCGATATGTAATAACTTCCAAGTATCGACATATAATGAAATGTTATATGGTATTGCCGTAAAATCGATCAATTTACCAAGCGTCATTGAAAAGCTGACCAATTCTAAGAAAGCTAGCAATAGCGAGGAAATCTTAAATAAGATCTACAGCAATCAGCATCGTCATAAGGCTAATACCAGCAAGACGGGGTTAAGGGTCAATGGCGTAGATTCGATGATGATGTCTTTGGCACAGTGTTGCAGTCCGGTGTATGGTGATGATATCGTAGGTTTTGTTACCAAAGGCAATGGGGTCAAGGTTCATCGAAAGGATTGTCCAAACGCTAATGGTGAAAAGGCGCGCTTGATCGAAGTTTATTGGGATGAAGAGGCCCAAAATCGAACTTATGATGCTAGCTTGATCTGTAAGGCTCATGATCGTAATTTCTTATTAACCGATATCGTTACGGTAGTTGCCCAGTGCAAAAGTACGATCTTAACGATCAACTCTGCAGTTAATAGCGAAGAGTTAGTATGTACGACCAAGATGACGCTTCAGGTCAAAGATCTGAATCATTTAAATAATATCATTGCGAATATTCGCAAATTAGACAGTGTCTTTAGTGTTGAAAGAAGAATATTATAAGTGTATAATATTAAAGAAATTCGTGGAAAAAGAGGTCATGAGCGTAAAGTCTTCAGAGAAAAGGAATAATTGGTGAGAGTTCCTTGATCAAGCGATCATGATTGACACTTTGGAGAAGTTGATCTGAAATTAAGTAGGATCGATCGTAAGCTTGCGTTAAAAGCTAAAGGGCATATCTTCTATGATATGAACTAAGGTGGTACCGCGTTATTAACGTCCTTAGATCAGGACGTTTTTTTATTATCAAAAGGAGGAAAAATATGGCATATCAAACAATGCGAGGTTTTTATGACATCTTGCCAGAAAAAAGTGAAGCATGGCTGAAGATGGAAAGCCTGATCAGAACAATGTGTACCTTATATGACTATGATGAGATCAGAACGCCGATCGTTGAAGATACTAAGGTATTTAAACGGGAAAATGATAGTTCAGATATGGTCAATAAAGAAATGTATAGTTTTGTAATGGGAAAAGATAACTATACCTTAAGACCAGAAGGAACAGCAGGAGTTATCAGAAGTTTTGTGGAGCATAAATTTTATGGCTCAATGGAATTGCCAGCCAAATTATATTATATTGGTCCAATGTTTCGCCACGAAAGACCGCAAAAAGGGCGTCAACGTCAATTCCATCAATTTGGGATCGAGAATATCGGCTTGATGTCACCATTAGCGGATGCTGAATGTATCGCGCTAGGATATTCGATCTTAAAGGCCTTTGGTTTAAAAAGCATCAAAGTATTGATCAATACTTT
>JALEMK010000009.1 GCA_022768265.1 Erysipelotrichaceae bacterium | reverse complement strand
GATCAAAGAATCAGATCGGGTAATGGCTATGGTTCAAGAAATGCGCAAGCTAGGTTGCAAAGTTAGTTATGATGATAATAGCTTGAGCGTTGAATATCAACCTGATCTTCAACAAGATATCATTTTAAAAGGACACAATGACCATCGAATCGTCATGGCATTAAGTATCATCGCAACTTTGGCTAAAGGTAAGATCACGATCAGCGGCTCTCAAGCCATCAATAAAAGTTATCCTGCTTTTTTTAGCGATCTAGCTAAGACGGGAATCGAGGTCAAACATCATGATAACTAAAGAAATGAATATTTGTATCGTGGGGTTAGGCTTGCTTGGGGGCTCTTATGCCCAAAGGTTAAGTGAGCTAGGATATCACGTTAGTGCTCATGATATCAACCAAGCTAGCCTAGATCATGGTCTAGCAAAAGGCATGATAGAAGAAGGATCAACCGATCCTAAGATCGTGGCTAAAGCTGATCTAGTAATCTTTGGACTATATCCATCAACGTTGATTAGCTGGCTACAAAGATATCAACATCTATTGCCAACTAATTGTATCTGTAGTGATGTTAGCGGGATCAAAGAAAAATTGATCAGCGAAATAAATACTTTTATTAGACCGGATATTCGTTTTGTCTTTGCGCATCCTATGGCAGGCAAAGAAGTATCGGGTGTTTTTAATAGTGATCCAACGATTTTTGAACAAGCTAATTTTATCATCATTGAAAACAAGGACAGCACTGCTCAACAAACCATTGCCCAGCTAGCCAAACTGTTAGGCTTTGCACATATCAGTTATCTGGATGCCAAGAGCCATGATGAAATGATTGCCTTTGTATCTCAATTGACCCATGTCATTGCCGTATGCCTGATGAATACCAATGATAATACAAAGCTTAAAGATTATACAGGGGATAGCTTTCGTGATCTTACGCGGATTGCGAAGATCAATGAAGACCTTTGGTATGAATTGTTTAAAGAAAATAAAACGCGATTATTGCAGCAGATCAGTGATTTTGAAGCTGCCTTGGCTGATTTTACCCAAGCATTGGCGGGAGATGATGAAGCTAAGCTAAAGGCGCTATTTCGCCAATCAACAAAAAGAAGGAAGGAGTTTGATAAAAAGTGAAGATTTTGGTTATCAACGGTCCTAATCTTAATATGTTAGGTATTAGGGAAAAACATCTTTATGGTAGTTTGTCTTATGAAAAAATCGTTCAATTGATCATGGACGAAGGAAAAAAACGTAATATTGCCATTACTTGTTTACAATCAAATTATGAAGGTGATCTTGTAAGTTGGATCCAAGAAGCTTATTTTGAAAACTATGACGGGATCATCATCAACCCCGGAGCTTATACCCATACCAGCATTGCCTTGTTAGATGCGATCAAGGCTGTTGCACCTTTGCCGGTAGTAGAAGTACATTTGACCGATACGGATAAACGAGAAGCATTCCGTAAGCAAAGTTATATGCGAACCGCTTGTATCGCGACCATCAAAGGTCATCAGCAACAGGGCTATATCGAAGCGATGGATATCATCGTAAAACATCTAGAGGATAGTAAAAAATGAGCATCAAACAATATTTTGGGGATAAAGCTTTTTATTTTAAGACGGCAAAAATTGCTATTCCACTAGCTTTGCAGCAGATGTTGACTAGTGCTCAAAGTATCGTTGATACGATCATGGTTACTTGGATCGGTATGGTTACACCTGTGGGGACAGCTGCGCAGATCGATACTTTATGTAATATGATCGCATATGGGGTCATTGGTGGTGTGAGCATGTTTTCAGCTCAATTTTATGGGGCGAAGGATGATCATAACTTAAAGCGTTCTTTTGGACTAAGTTTGGTCTTAGCCATTGGTAATGCTTGTTTCTGGTGCTTGATTGCTTCATTATTTGGTCCGCAGATCCTACGATTTTATATGAATGATGATATGATCGTGCAAAGTGCTTTGGAATACTTGCAGATCATGCGCTTTTCTTTGATCGTAGGTGCGATAACCTTTTGCTTTAGCTACATGTATCGTTCATGTCAAAAAGCGACCATAGCGCTTAATACCAGCATTATCATGACGGTTTTAAACTGTAGTTTTAACTACTTGTTTATCTTCGTCTTTGATATGGGGGTCAAAGGTGCAGCTTTAGGAACATTGTTAGCTCAGATCATTGCCGCTATCTTTTTGATAGCTTATGCTTATATCAGCAAGCAGCCATTTGTAGGCAGCTTTGAAGAAATGTTTGGTAATTTAAAACCAAGCTTTGTTGAACCGATCATTACCAAGATCGTTCCTTTGATCGTTAATGAAACGCTTTTTGGCTTTGGGACGACCTTGTTTATCAAAGCTTTTGGTCAATTAGGAACCAAAAGCATGGATGCTTATTATGTTTCTAATCAGATATTTAATGTTTTCTTATTTATCGTTTATGGTTATGGCTCAGCTGTACAGGTCTTATTGGGAGCTCACCTTGGTAAAGGACATATCGAAAAAGCGAAAAATGAATGTCGTTATCATTTAGGAATGTCATTTATCTTATCGATCATCTTGGTTTTGGCTATCATCATCTTTGCTCCATATATGGTCGATGTCTTTGCGTTAAATGATATGTATGTTTATGATCTTGCGATCAAGATGATGTATGTGTTTGCTATTAAGATTTCAATGCGTTTATTTAACTTTATCATCTTTTCGATCTTGCGATCAGGTGGCGATACTAAGATCATTCAATTTTTAGATTCTGGTTTATTGTATTTGGTCGGCTTGACCTTAGCGTTTGGCTGTGTCAATATCTTACATATGGATAATATCGTCATCGTGCTTTTGATCACCCAATTAGAGCAACTTGTGAGGATGGTCTTTGGCTTAAAAAGAGTCGCTAAGCATATTTGGGCGAAAGATTTAACCACAACCGTGGCTTAATAGTGTATAATATAAACGGTGATTTTATGAAAAAGAAAGAAATTATTATCGTAGTAGCAATTGCACTATGTGCCTTAGGATTATATGTCTTTTTAAAACCTAATGTTTCACAAGAACAAGCACAGATCATCGTAACTTACAATGATAAAGCTATCGATGTCATCGATCCTAATGTTGATGGAATCTATGAGTACAAAGGTAATTACGGGGTATTTCATATTGAAGTAGAAGATGGTCGTTGGCATGCTACAGACGTTGAGTGTCCAACGCAAGAATGTGTCCATGTTGGATGGGTAGGGGTCGATGATTATTTGCCGATCATATGTTTGCCTAATGGTATAGCTGTTGTTTTAGAGGATGGTGCTAAATGAGGACCAAACGCTTTGTCTATTTGACCTTATTAAGCGCGATGGCCATTACCCTAAATATTTTAGAATCGATATTGATCGGTCCGATCTTTTTGAATTTACGAATAGGATTGGCTAATATCATTGCTTTGATAACTTTATTGATGCTTGGTCCTAAAGATATGTTGATCGTTAATATGATGCGCGTATTCATCGGTAATTTGTTGCGTGGTTTGATTTTTGGAACGACCTTTTGGATCAGCTTATCAGGGGTGGTGCTAAGCTCTATAGTATTATTGATCTGCTATCGCTTAAAATCTTCGATCGTCTTTACTTCGATCTTAAGTAGTGTAGGCCATAGCGTTGGTCAGGTCTTGATGGTCATGTTCATCTATCAACAAGCGGGAATGGCTATTACCTTACCATATCTTTTGATCTTTTCAATCCCTACAGGTATCCTTACCGGTTTTGTTGCTAAGGCAGCGCTAAGTAGGGTCCACGCTAATTTAAAAGTACGTTAAATTCCCATCATGGGAATTTTTTTACAAGGAGGAAACATGAACGAAATAAAATGTCCAAAATGCAATGAGATCTTTAAAATTGATGAAGCTAGTTATGATTCTATCGTAAAACAAGTACGTGATGAACAATTTCAAAAAGAAATGCAAGATCGTCAGCGTTTGTTTGATAATGAATTGAAACAAGCGTTAGAATTATCTAAAGCTAAGTATCAAAGCAAGATCCAAGATGCCTTAAATGATAAAGATCAGATCATTGCTAGATTAGAAGCGCAGTTACAAAGCAGCGATCAAGCCAAAGCTTTAGCTGTTAATCAAGCTAGTGAACAATGGCAGCAACAATTAGCTAGTCAAGCTCAAAAGATCATTCAGCTTGAAGCTAGCTTAAAAAACAGCGTCAATGAAAAACAACTAGCGATCAATGAGGCTTTAAAACAAAAAGAGGCACAATTACAACAAAGCCAAGAAGAAATCGTAAATTTAAAAGCGCGCTTAAGCGTAGAAGCTAATAATCAGCAATTACAAAAACAAACCATGATCAAAGGTTATGAAGAGCAACTGCGCCTAAAAGATGAACAAATTGCTTATTACAAAGATTTTAAGGCTCGCCAATCTACCAAGATGATTGGGGAAAGCTTGGAAAGACATTGTGAGATCGAGTTTAATAAATTGCGAGCTACAGCTTTTAAAAATGCTTATTTTGAAAAAGATAACGATGCTAGAAGTGGCAGCAAAGGCGATTATATCTATCGCGAGCAAGACGAAGATGGGACAGAATTTATTTCAATCATGTTTGAGATGAAAAATGAAGCAGATAT
This sequence comes from Erysipelotrichaceae bacterium, assembly GCA_022768265.1. Taxonomy (GTDB): domain Bacteria; phylum Bacillota_I; class Bacilli_A; order Erysipelotrichales; family Erysipelotrichaceae; genus JALEVB01. Next base: position 17,826 of record JALEMK010000009.1, on the reverse strand, counting down.
GACCGCGACAAAAAAGCGTAATGAAGATTTTTTCAAGGAACTAGATAAGGACCGTAAAGAAAAAAATTGTGAATATGCCATCTTGGTATCACTTTTAGAGATGGATAATGAGTTGTATAACGAAGGTATCGTGGATGTGTCATATCGTTATGATAAGATGTATGTCATTCGCCCACAATTTTTCATTCCGATCATTACCTTGTTGCGCAATGCAGCTCTTCATTCTTTAAGTTATCGCAAAGAACTACAATTGGTACGTAATCAAAATATCGATATTGCCAATTTTGAACAAAGCATGAATGACTTTAAAGATAAGTTTTCACGTAATTATCGTTTAGCTAGTGAGAAATTTAGCAAAGCAATCACAGAAATCGATAAAACGATCGAACATTTGCAAAAAACCAAAGAAGCATTATTATCGAGCGAGAACAATCTTCGCTTGGCCAACAATAAGGTAGAAGATCTAAGCATCAAGAAATTAACGAAGAATAATCCAACGATGGCTGATAAATTTGCTCAATTAGCCAAAGAAAAAGAATAAAAAAATAGCTATGCCTAAGGAAGCGAACCATGAAACTGGTTTTAACAAGGATATTCATCTGAGGGCATAGCTTTTTGTTTATCTTTAATAATCTTTATACTTTCTTTATAAATGCTTTATATACTTGAAGCATAGAAGAGGTAAAATCATGAAATATATCTTAGAAACTAAACAATTATGTAAAAGATATCAAAAACATCTTGTGCTCAAAGATATCGATCTAAAGGTAAAAACTAATACCATCTATGGATTATTAGGGCCTAATGGGGCTGGTAAATCTACATTGTTAAAGATCATTAGCGGGATGAGCCAAGCTAGTAGTGGAGAAGTGTTTTTTCAGGGGCAGAAGTTTAAACGGCAAGATATAGCCTTGATAGGAGCTTTGATCGAGGAAGCACCAATTTATGAAAATTTAACAGCTTATGAAAATCTAAAGGTCAAAGCTTTATTGTATGGTATCGATGATCAGAAAATATTAGATGTTTTAAAGATCGTTAATCTTCCAAATGCGCGAAAAAAAGCGGGTCAGTTTTCAATGGGGATGAAGCAACGGCTAGGGATTGCGATGGCTTTGCTGAATGATCCTCAATTGTTGATCTTAGATGAGCCTACCAACGGTTTAGATCCGGTGGGGATCAAACAGCTACGAGCATTGATCCTTTCGTTTTTATCCAAAGGGATGACGATCATTGTTTCTAGTCACATCTTAAGTGAGATCGAATGCATGGCAGATGAGATCGGAATTATCGTTGATGGCCAGCTATGCTATCAAGATATGATCAAAAAAGACGATGATCTAGAAGCCTTATTTATGCAGGTCATTGAAAAAGCAGGTGGTCTAGATGTTTAAATATGTACAGGTTGAGCTTTTAAAACTAAAAAAAGGTTTTGCATATAAGTTGATCATCATCTTACCTTTTATCGTCATCGGGTTGGATCTAGTGCTCATGCAAGGATTGTACTTTATGGAAGGAAGCTATAATTGGTGGTACACTTTATTTTTACCAGGAATTTTAAGTATGATCATTAGCTTTGATATGGTGAAGGAAAAAAAACATAATTATCATGGCTTGTTTGCATTATGCATTGATAAAAGCAGGCTGTGGCTATCAAAGATCATTGTTTTTAGCTGGCTGTTGTTGATGATGAATCTGCTTTTTTTCTTAGTAACAGCGACAGTAGCTTGGCTTTTAGGACTGCAGGTCGAGCTAATTAGATATTTAGCTGCTAGCTTGATCTTGGTGATCACCAATTTATTTTGGATCCCTTTACTTATGTATCTAGCTAATAAATTTGGCAGTTTTATCGCAATCTTTTTTAGCTTATTGTTTAATTTTGTCGGTGGAATCTTATTTGCCGGATCTAAGCTATGGTTGATGATCTTTGCCATTCCTGCAAGAGTGATGTGTGCAATCATTCATGTTTTGCCAAATGGGATCCCAGTAACTGCGGATAATCCTCTATGTGATCCTAAGGTCATCTTGCCAGGAATAATCATTAGCTTATTGAGCTTTGGTGTTTTAAGTCTTTTTGGAAGCATGGCCTTTAATAAGCAGGAGGTGTGATGATGGGAAGATGTTTTAAAGCAGAGTTATATAAGTTTGTGCATACGCCTTTGCTGATCATCCATGTCTTAGTTTCTTTGCTTTGCCCGATGATCTTTGTTGGATATTATCAATTTGCAAATATTGATGAGCTTAATAAGCTATTTATATATGAACAGATCATCGCTGTTAGTTTTCCGATGATGATCGCCATTATTTGCTATATGGCAGCCAAGCTTGAAAAAGAGGCAAATAACGCTCAGCTAATGTTGATATATCCTGCCCATCAATTAGCTGTCCATTTAAGTAAATTGATGGTCATGATGATGTTTGGAATGCTAGCTTGTCTTACAACCTTTGGTTTATTTGGTTTGGGCCTTGCGTTTATGGGACATAATAACTATGCTGCGATGTTTTATATTAAAAGTGCCTTATCGTTATTCTATGCGACCATTCCGTTATATATCTTCAATTATTTGTTGGCAATGAAAGCTAATAACAGCGTTAACTTGACCTTTGGTTTGTTTGGTAGTCTATTAGCTGCGCTTTTGACCACTGGGCTAGGGGATAGAAATTGGTTTTTGCTTTTGCATGGTATCATTGCTCGAGGCGTTACAAATATGCTCATCAATTCTTCTAACGAGGTATATAATATAAAGGTGATGATCTTGATCTATATGATCATAGCCTTTATAACAGCTTGTATATGTTTATATCATTTTGAAGGTTTTAAAGATTCAGATTGAGGGGCTTTATGGAAAGAATATTAGTTGTAGATGATGACGAGGCAATTGGTGTCTTGATTAAAAATGCTTTAGAAAAAGAAGGAATGAGCGTAGATGTCATAGCGGATGTTGAAAAGCTCGAAATTGCTCGATTAGCTAATTATGATTTATTGTTGTTAGATATCATGATGCCTAAGATCGATGGCTTGAGTTTTTGTGCGAAGTATCGTGAATTAATAGATTGCCCAATCATTTTTATCACCGCTAAAAGCATGCAACAGGACATGGTTGATGCTTTTGCTTTTGGGGGTGATGATTATATCAAGAAGCCTTTTAGCATCGTTGAGCTAAGAGCAAGGGTCAAAGCTCATTTACGAAGAGAAAAACGCGAACGTAAACAAACGCTGATATTGGGGGATATCATCTTTGATTTAAAACAAAAAACCCTTAATTACCGCAATGAGCCGATCAATCTTACCAAGACGGAATATGAAATCTGTGAACTGCTAGCTCGTAATTATCATCAGGTGTTTACTTTAGAGGATATCTTAGAAAAGATCTTAGGCTATGATAGTGAAAGTGATGTGACTGCGATCAGGGTCCATATCAAAAATATTCGCTTAAAATTTAATCAGCATACGACATGTCCGATCAAAACGATATGAGGGATAGGCTATAAATGGGAGTAAGAAAACGTGAAACTTCGATCTTTACTTTATTCATAAGTTATCTAAGCTGCTTTTGCCTAATGATCATCGTGGCGATATCGATCATCCTATGTTTAGTGGCCATTGCTTATAATACTAACATCCTTTTACCAGCCAATCATGCTGAGAAAGTGATCTTGCAAAATGAAGCTGCAATAATCGAAGATTTTGATCCTTCGCTATTACCCGCCAATTGTGATCATGTCTTAGTTGGTAAGGGAAAATTGATCAGTTCTAATCTATCAGCAGCTAAGATCGAAGAATTAAAAAATGATATCACTGAAAACAAACAGCGTTTAAATATCGTTTATAAAGAATTATATCTTAGCGATGGCTCGATCCTTTTTTTGCGTTATGATATCCTTTCGCATTTCGCGAATGAACGATTAGATCATTTGATCCCAAATCCAGAATTATTTATTATCGTGATGCTTTTTGTCTTGATTGTTTCCATTGCTATTTTGATTGGTTATTTATTTGCAAAAAAGTTACGACATAATTTATCGCCACTGATGAGCGCAACAAATAATATCCAGGCTAACAATCTTGATTTTACGATTGAAGGTACACAAGTACATGAATTCAACGATGTCTTAAACGCCATTGATGATTTAAAAGCGGCTTTAAGTCAGTCTTTAAAAGAAAAATGGCAAAAGCAACAACAAAAAAATCTTGAAATATCAGCGCTTTGTCATGATATCAAGACCCCGCTTACCATTATCAAAGGTAATGTAGAACTATTAGCAGAAAGCAAGGATAATAAAGAGCAAGATCAGTTGATTGCATATATACTACAAAGTGTTGATGATATCGATGATTACTTGGCAACCTTGATGGATGTGTTGACCTTTGAACAATTAGGAATCAACAAACAATCAGTACCAATCCAACTATTTGTGGATAAGCTGGTAAATAAATTATCTATCATGTGCAAGACCCAAAAACATCAATTAATCCCAACGCTTGCTTTAGCTAATCTATCTGAGCTAGTGCTAGATGAAAAGTTGATCATGCGCTGTTTAGAAAATATCGTAGATAATGCGTTGCGATATGCCAAGGATGAAACGCCAATCTTGCTTAAGATCACTTGTGATCAAAATTATGTAACCTTTACGATCGAAGATCAGGGCAAAGGTTTTAGCAAACAGGCTTTAACTTACGCTGTTGATATCTTTTATTGTGATAGACAAGAGCGTACCAAAAGACATTATGGTCTAGGTTTGAGCTTTGTGAAAAGGGTCGTAAGCTTACATGGGGGAGATTTATCTTTAGCTAATGGAGCTAATGGCGCCATAGTAAGTTTTACTTTGCCGATAACATAATTAAGACCGTATGAACTTATTTTTCATACGGTCTTTTGCTTTTATCGCATCTTTTATTTTGCGTCATTGGCAATCAAGGCCTTCAATGCTTCGATAGCTACTTTGATAGCTATATCAACATCATGACATTGGGGATTAGGCAGACCTTGTTTGGCACGTTCTTGATTAGCTACGACCAAAAAACATGATCCGCAACGTACTTTTAAGTAACTAGCAACAATAAATAAAGCAGCTGATTCCATCTCACTTGCTTTACAGCCTAATTTGCACCATGCATCCCATTTGCGTTGTAATTCTACAGCGTTAGGTAAGGTTTCAGGACGATGCTGACCATAAAAGGCATCTTTGCATTGAACAACCCCTACATGATATTCTTGGCCTAAGCTTTGGCAGGCTTGGACAAGAGCGTTGGTGATGCTTAGATCAGCAATAGCTGGGAATTCGATAGGAGCATATTCTTTAGATGTTCCTTCAAAACGAATGGCGCCATTGGCGATAACGACATCACTGCTTTTAACATCGATATCCATGCCACCGCAAGTGCCGATACGAATGAAGGTATCAGCTCCGCAAGCTACTAATTCTTCCATGGCAATGCTAGCGCTAGGTCCGCCGATCCCAGTTGAACATACGCTTACTTTGACCCCGTTAAGATAGCCAGTATAAGTTACATATTCTCGGGAATCGGCAATTAGTTGCGGATTTTCGAAATATTGAGCAATTAATTTACAACGTTTTGGATCACCTGGTAAAAGGACATATTTTCCTACTTCGCCTTTTGCTACCTGAATGTGGTATTGACGACCACTACCTTGACTATAATCGATCATATCATTGCTCCTTGTTTGCAGGGTTTAGATCAGTATCAACGGCAAAGCCTGCGATTTTATAACTGCCGCCAACATTTAAAAAGGAAATTTGATAACCGCCATGATAAGTTCTTTCTAATGAACCGGCATTAATGTAGTAATCCCAGTAGACATTAGCGATGAAACTATTGTCATTTTGTTGCATGATATCACTTACGGTTGCACTGAAATCATAGCTGCCATGATTGGTAAACCAGGTGTTTTCTAGGGTTCTAACACGATTATAGAAATCACTAGAAGTAATTGAAATATTAGCGATAGCGCCTAAAGAACCATCTTTTGCTGGGTATTGTGCTACAGTTTTGGCGGCATTAATAGCGATATCTTCCAAATTAGAATTAGCTGTTTTACCGACAAAATAAGTATTACTTAAGGAATCTTTGATGACATGATCATAGCCATCGACGCTGATCTTTGGCTCGCTGATCAAATTGTTGACTTCATAGATATCAATTTTAGGAGCGTCATCATTGGAAGCAATTCCACTAAAATTACTTGCTTGGACATTTTGCGCTACGATGTGATCGCTGTTTACATCAAGATCATTGATCTTTAAGCTATGTCCTGTGGGAACCTCGATACGATAGTTATTATCACCTTTAAAAATGGTCGAGGCGATGTATTTTCCATCTTGTTCGATGATCTTTAAGGTAGCTAGTAATTGGTCATTATATACAAGATCATATTGTTCAGGATTGGGGTTAGCTTGATACATGACTTTTTGGATATCCACATCTTGATAGATCTTTTTAAGTTGTGTTACATAATCCTCTTGGGAATTAAAGTGCGGGTCAACGATCAATGAATCTTGATAGATCTGATCATATTTACCTTGTTTGACATCTTGTAGATATAGTGAGATTGCACTTTGAGGCAAGCCTTTTTCTTCACTAGCTATTTTTTGTTTGACGATCATTAAGGTAACAAAGCTTAAGATCAAGCATAATACCAAAGTGGTAATTATCAGCATCATGCTTGCGAATGATTTTTTGACTTTCTTGGCCATAATTAATTACCATCCTTTACTATAAATGCTGTTGGTAAATTTCTTGCACCATACATGCTTACGGTCGTATTGACATATTCACCATCGTAAATCAACACGCTAGAGTTACCACCATCAAGGTTGCCTGCGGTCATTGCATGGAAGTCCTGCATGATGTTGATGATATCTTCATATTTGGCGCCAAGTGAGTGAGGTTGTCTACCATCAACGACCAATAGCAAGAATGCACCATCTTCTCTTTGACCGATGACGGTACGAGGGTTTAATTGTGGTTGACCACCGCTTTTGAAAACTACTTCATATTGATCGATCAAAGCTGGACCAAATGTAACACCATCACGAATGCCCCAATCTAATGCTTGTTGGGCGCTCATATCTTTACAGATCAGTTTATTATCTTGGTTGATACCAATGACGGTAGTAAATTCATTCAAGCCTCCGCTGATCAATTTACCATCACTGATGACGATACCCCAGGCTTGACCGCCATTTCCTTTGCCGCCAGCATCCTCAAAACCGCCAGCATTGATACCAGCGATGCCATCATGCATGGCGATATAGTCTTCGATACCTGGAGCTTGCGCCCCTGAATCCATATTAGGATTAGCAGCTAAGATGATATCTTCTGGGTTATGAACGATCATCATGAATGCTTCATATGTGCTACCTTTGATCTTATGGATCTCAATGCCATCTTCATTGATCTGTTCATTGCTTTGTGCAAAAGTTACACCGTTTTGGATCTTTGCAATTTCTTCATCTGAATAAAATAATTTTGCAAAGGTATGATCTAAGCCGTCACTGCTTAGTTCTTTGATAGCTTGGGTGCTATAAGCAACATGGCTCCCAGCGTAAATTTCTTTAAGACATAAATAGCCAGTGATCGTTACGCTGACTACTATGATCAAAAAGCTGATCAAAGCTGCAAAGCCTAGGCTCATGCCTTTGGATTTTCTTTTTGCCATTATATAATACCTTCCTTTGTCTTTTATTATACAGTAAAAATGTGAAATTTTTATTATTTATCGTTATAATAATATTATGATCAGGAAAGCAAGAATAGAAGATATCGAGCGAATGGTTGAAATCAAAAGCTACGATAAAAGACAACAGTGGAAAAAATATTTTGCGAAAGATAAATCAAGGTATCTAGCGTATGGTTTTTTGCGGCTTTATGAACAGTTTGATAAAGCTCAGCTAAATCACTATTATGTTTATGAGGAAGATAATATCGTTAAAGCTCTTTTGCGTTATGCCATCAATGATAAAAGGGTATTGATCGAAGAGTTAGCTGTAGACCCTTTTTTTGAAAATGATCAAATCATAGATAAGTTATATCTAAGCTTTGAAAAGATCGCAATGCAAAATCAAATGATAGAGCTATATATTTGGGTAATGATGAAAGATGATTGCTTGATTGCAAATTTACTGAGTTGGGGATTTAAGGAGGAAAGTGTGAAACGCTATTATGAAGATAGCATGTATTTACAGCAACGTTATCGTAAAAATATTGTTAAGGGAAAAGATGTATGAAGGAACATATTAGGATATTAAATCAAGGTCAAGATTATATCGAGGATAATCTAGATAAATATCCAAATATATCAAAATTTCATTTTCATCGAATATTTAAAACTATGACTAGCCAAACCATAGCTCAATATATCAATCGAATAAAGATGGAGCGTTTAGGTAGGCTGTTTTTTATTGAAAAAGAAAGAACTCCGCTACAGGGACACCTACGTTCCCTTTCAGAATTCCTTCCAATAATAGTATTTTAATTTATTAATAAAGAATCAATAAGTGAGCATAAAAGGCACCCATTTGGCACCCAAGACACAAAAAAAGCCTTTAAATAAAGGCTTAATCAACTAATGGCAGGGGTGGAGAGGATCGAACTCCCATCCGCGGTTTTGGAGACCGATATACTACCATTGTACTACACCCCTATGGTGACTCGTACGGGATTCGAACCCGTGAATGACGCCGTGAAAGGGCGCTGTGTTAAGCCACTTCACCAACGAGCCGTTTTTTCAGTGCCTTAGTATGATACCATACCTTTATAAATTATTCAACAACTTTTTACAAAAAAATTTGTAAGAAAAAATTAAGAAACAATTAGTCTATTTTAGGCTAAAATAATGATGAGGATTATAGTTATGGAAAAAATATTAATTGTAGATGATGAGCTAGAGATTGCTCAATTACTGGAAATATGTTTAAAAAATGAGGGGTATGAGGTCGTAATCGAAACTGATGGTCAACAAGCTTTGGAAAATATCCAAGCCAATGAATATGATCTAGCTTTATTAGATATCATGTTGCCCAAAGTATCTGGTTTGCAATTGTGTCAAAAAATCAGAGAAAAATCTTTTTATCCAGTTATCATGCTGACGGCTAAAAATATGGATAGTGATAAGATCATTGGTTTGACCATGGGGGCTGATGATTATATCACCAAACCTTTTAATCCCTTGGAAGTATTAGCGCGGATCAAAAGTCAGTTGCGCAGATATAAACGTTATAATCATGTTAGTGAGGAAATGCTGGAAGTTAGAGGCTTAAGCATCGATGAAAAAAAGCATAAGTGTTATTTGTTTGAAAAAGAACTAAGCTTGACCCCGATCGAATTCAATATCATCTTATATTTGTTAAAAAATCGAGGTAAGGTTGTCTCCAGTGAAGAACTATTTGAAGCAGTATGGCAAGAGAAGTATTTTGAAAGCAACAATACGGTCATGGCCCATATTGCCAGGATCAGAGAAAAAATGAAAGAGCCTGCACGTAATCCGCAATATATCAAAACGGTCTGGGGCATAGGTTATACCATTGAATAGTAAAGCTATCAAACAGTTTAAAAAACGTTTAACGATAAAAATGACGATCATTTTTGGGGCTAGCATGATTGCTTACCTCTTATTTTTGATCATTGGCTTTTTTGTTAGTGTCATATTTGTTTCTTCTTTCACCTGGCAGCCATATGACCCTTTATATATCATATTGTCATTTATCGCTGATTATTTTCCGTTTTTTCTTTTCTTCATTGTCTTTTTTGGGTTTGTGTTTATTTTTACTATATGCTGGGGACGAAGCCTTAAATATATTGATATTTTGATCAATGCTGTCAAAGAAGTGTATGAAGATAATGAAGATTATATTGTACTTGGTAATGACATGTATGAGATCGAAGAAATAATGAATAATTTGAAAAAAGAATTACTTCTAAACAAGCAAAAAGCTAACGAAAATGAAAGACGTAAAAATGATCTAGTAGTTTATTTGGCTCATGATCTTAAGACGCCTTTAACATCAACGATCGGATATCTATCACTATTGCAAGAAGAAAATGATCTGCCGGCTAATTTGCGGGAGAAATATATTAAAATTGCGTACAATAAGGCTATAAGGCTGGAGAATTTGATTGAAGAGTTTTTTGAGATAACACGTTTTAATTTTACTCAAATTGCTTTGGATAAAAGTACCTTCAATCTCAATATCATGTTGGAACAGCTCTTGTTTGAATTTAAACCATTGATGCAAGAAAAGCAGATGGATTATGAATTTGTAGCAGATAAAAGTGTGGATATCGTTGCTGATAGCAATAAATTGCAACGATCTTTCGATAATTTGTTGCGTAATGCCGTGAATTATGGTTATGCTAATAGTACGATCAAAGTAAAATTAAATGTTAGTGATAAGATTTATCTAAGCTTTAAAAATAATGGTCCAACGATTGCGCACCAGAAATTAGATAAAATATTTGAGCAGTTTTATCGTTTAGATAGTGCTAGATCGACCAATAGTGGTGGTTCAGGTTTAGGGCTAGCTATTACAAAAGAGATCATTGAGATCCATGGCGGCAAGATCATGGCTCAAAGCATGGATGAAACGATTGAATTTATCATTGAATTGCCATTATGATCAAGGGGGTATTTATGTATATTGATCTAACTTTAAAAGTGGATAAAGATAGTCCTATTGTCCAATGGGCCTTAAGTCAAGATAATCCGCATATGGCCATGGGGCATGTTGGTACCCATTTGGATACTTATGAAAAAACCGTGATTCCGCTAGAATATTTTTGTTCATCAGCTCATTTATTTGAAGTCATGGATCTAGCGGAAGTTGGCGTGGAAGATATTGATCTTACAAAGGTTAAAAAGCATAGTTTTGTTTTATTTAGAACAGGACAAATCGAAAGATATCCTCATGGAGATCCTAGATATTTTAATGATCATCCGCAGCTATCACCTAGCTTGATCGATTGTTTGATTGCTAAGCAAGTACGATTTATCGGTATCGATGCACCAGGAATTCGTAATCATGCCCAACATGAAATAGCGGATCGCCAATGTGAAAAACATGGAATCTATGTCATTGAAAATCTAATTAATTTAGATAAGCTAACTTGCGATGAGCCCCTAGTATATACGATGTGGCTTGATGATGAAAAAATGACTGGTTTAAAATGCCGTGTCATCGCAACATGCAAAGATGATGAAAATTCTGTAAAAACTTTGTAAGATTTTCGTCATAAATCGTTAGAAAATACTAATAAACAGCGTTTGTCAAAATGATAAATTATTATCGTAAGACAGGCGCTGTTTTTTATTAGGAAAGGATCGATAGATATGCGAAAAAGATTAACCCAAGTATTTCCTTGCTTGTTGCCATTAAGGCAAAAACAAAGAACCTTATTTTTTTATCATAAATTAAAACATACCAAAAATATGGCGATGATCAGATTGGATTCTTTTTATCGTCATGAGGTTACGATGGTCAAGGAGAAGATGATCAATGAAAATAGCGGATTTGATATTCAGTATCAATATAACAAAGTGGATAATCTAAAGATGGCCGCTAAGGCATTTAATGGCTTGATCATTTATCCCCATGAAATCTTCTCATTTTGGCATGTGTTTCATCAGGTGTGCCGGGTAGAAAAGATGAAAGATGGTTTGGTGCTGGTTGATGATAAGATCATCGCTGCTAAAGGTGGTGGTTTATGTCAATTGAGCAATCTATTATTCAAAGCATTTTTACATACGCCTTTAACCATCGTTGAACGTCATGGTCACGATAAGGAAGCTATTCCTCCTGTTGATGATAATGCTTTGTTTGGCATCGATGCTACAGTAGCACAAGGGTGGCTTGATCTTAAGGTTCGAAATGATACGGATCGTTGTTTTCAACTTAATATTTATTTTGATACAGAAAATATCTATATCAAAATATTGAGCGATCATCTGATCAAGGAAAAATATCATGTCATCAATGAAAATATTACTTATGAGAAAAAAGAAGGGCAATTGTGGCAAAGCGTGGATGTAGTTCGTATTAGCGATCAAGATAAAAGAGAATTATTGTATCGTAACAAATGCATCATCGCTTATGAAATGCCTAAGGAGGTATAAATATGAAACGTTTGATGATTATTTTTGGTGGTGTTAGCAGCGAGCATGATATTTCTTGTCAATCAGCCAAAGCGGTAATCATGGCTTTGGCAAAACGGTATGAACTTATCAAGGTCTATATCGACCATCAAGGGGCTTGGTATTTATTTACTGGTGATGATTGTTTGCAGATCAACCATGATCAGCTTAGACCATTAGCTCTTGAGCTTAGCAGGTCCAAACCAGTTTTTAAAACAGATGATCAGGTGCTTTCGGTTGATAAAGCCTTCATTGTCATGCATGGTAGTTATGGCGAGGATGGACGCTTGCAAGGAATGTTGGAAATGTTAAAGATCAAGGTCGTTGGTTGTAATAGCGTGGCAAGCATGTTGGGAATGCATAAAGATCTAGCTAAAAAAATTGTTGGTCAAGCTGGTATCAAAACAGCAAGCTTTAGATTATTGAAGCCAACAACTGATCTGCATAAAGAAACTTTTAAATATCCACTATTTGTCAAGCCTAACAAGCAAGGATCATCTTTTGGGATCAGCAAGGTGGCTACCCCAGCTGATTTGCCAAAAGCTTTAGCCAAGGTGTGGGCTTATGATGATGAAGCTTTGGTGGAAGAGTATATCGATGGTTGGGAAGTAGGTTGTGCGATCATGGGAAAAGATCAGCTAACGATCGGCGAAGTGGATATCTTATTAAATGTCAAAGATTATTTTAGCTATGAGGAAAAGTATCATGATAGTGCCATCATTACTCAAGTGCCAGCCATGATTTCTAAAGAGCTAACAGAGCAGATCAAAACAACGGCTTTAGCGATCTATCGGTTGCTAAAGTGCGAAGGTTTTGCACGGATCGATATGTTTTTAACCAGTGACCATAAGATTTATTTTAATGAGATAAATACGATTCCTGGATTGACCGATCACTCGCGCTTTCCAGGTATGTTCAAAGCTGCTGGCTTAAGTTTTGCAAATTTATTAGAAAGGATCGTAGAAGATGGAAATAATTGCTAAAGATATTAGGAAAGGTAATTTGATCTTGGTCAATTGCGATCATCCCTTGTATCAAGATGATCAAAGCGACTTAGTATATTGTAATGAAAAAGTAAGGATCAAAAGCATCGTTTATCAACTGATCGAAAATATCAAAGAAAAATTACAGATGCAAGATGATGTGGTTTATGTTAGTGGCTTTCGTAGCTTTGCTTATCAAAAAAAGCTTTATGATGATACCTTAGCTAAACATGGTAGCGAATATACGCAAAAATTTGTGGCTAAAGAAGGATGTAGCGAACATAACACGGGATTAGCTATCGATCTAGGGGAAAAGTTAGCGAATATTGATTATATTTGTCCGTATTTGCCTTATGATGGTAAATTTGCTCAATTTAGAAAAGAATTATTGGCGCATGGGTTTATAGAGCGTTATCTAGAAACGAAACAAGAAATTACCAAGATTGCGAAAGAACCGTGGCACTTTCGTTATGTAGGCTATCCGCATAGTTTGATCATGGCAGAAAATGATTGGTGTTTGGAAGAATATCATCAACAACTTCTAAAATATGATCATCAACATCCCTTGTGTTATCGTCAATGTCAGATATTTTATTTACCAAAAGGTGAAAGGGTTAGCGTAGATGCTAATTGTTATCAGATCAGTGGTAATAATAGCGATGGCTGTATCGTAACGCTATTTATGGTGGATGGCGATGAATAAAGAGCGTTCATGGATCGAAATCGATCAAGCTAGCTTAGCTCATAATTATCAGCAGATCAAAAAAATGATCAAAGAGGATACGCAGATCATCGCAGTAGTTAAATCGAATGCTTATGGCCATGGAGCAGAGCATATCGTTCCTTATTTAGCTAGCTTAGGGGTAAAAAGGTTCGCTGTAGCGTGCTTAGATGAAGCGATTGCTTTGCGCTCAATGGGAATCACCCAAGCGATCATGATCTTAGGTTATACCTGTATCTTTGCTTGTGATAAGCTTTTGACGTATGATCTTGAACAAACCGTTTTTGACCTTGATTATGCTAAAAGTTTGCCTGCTGGCACCAAGGTGCATCTAAAGATCGATACGGGGATGCATCGCTTAGGTGTTAGGTATGATGATCTTGAGCAAATATCACAAATCATGGCGCTACCTAATATCAAGATCAAAGGAGTATTTTCCCATTTAGCTTCTAGTGAATTGTTAGATGCATGGCATGATGATTTTACCAGGCAGCAATTAGCTAATTTTAAGTGGTTGCATGATAGAATAAAAGCTAGCTTACCTCAAGATACCTTATTTCATATCTTGGCTAGCTATGGATTGATCAATTATCCTGAATATCAATTTAACTGTGTGCGCTGTGGAATGCTTTTTTATGGCTTTTTAAGCAGCGAGGATCATGGCTTGATGCAAAAGCTAGGATTAAAACCAGTACTAAGTTTAAAAAGTCGGATCGCACAGATCAAAAAAGTCAAAGCAGGAGAATATGTAGGTTATGATAATCGTTTTCGTGCTAGTAAAGATATGAGCATAGCGATCGTAGCAATCGGATATTATGATGGTATTTTCCGCAGTTTATCTAATACTGGTCATCAGGTCAAGGTAAACGACAAATTATGTACGATCTTAGGGAATATCTGCATGGATCAATTGATGATCGATGTTACAAATGTAACATGCCAAATGGATGATGAAGTGTGCTTGATAGCTGCTGATGATAACATTAGTGCAGAAAAAATGGCTAAGCATGCAGGATGCTTAACCAATGAATTGCTATCGCGCTTAGCGATGCGAAATATACGTTTGTTAAAATAAAAGCATTAGATTATACGCTAATAAAACGGTTCCCATAGCTATGGCACCGGGTAAAAAAGAAGTTGTTTGATTGTATGAATAGCTAAGATAGCCAACTTGGATGCTGATCAAGATGTAACTTGCGATCCACATATCTTTGCTAAAAGGAACAAAAGCTACGGTATACAATAAGCCAAATAACAATCCCGAAAAAAGGATGACCACAAATTCTTTATCTTTGATGCTTAAATGATCGGTCAAACTTTTATAACAGATGCTAGTTAAGATGGCAAATGTATAGGTATAAGCAAGATACATAAAAGGAGCACCGAAAATATAACTTTTGACATAATGAGGATTTACATGGGGAAGATAACCATGTAAAAAATATTCATTGATGAAAAATAAGACGCTATAGAATACTAAACCTACCAAAAAGTAGATCAAAGATTCTTTGGCGTTTTTTTTCACGCGATTATAGTGCAAGGCCAATAGATCATAATCATAAATAAAGACGATACAACCGATAACATTAACTAAAACGGTATATGTAATCGTTTTGCTATCTAATATTTGATTTAAAAAAGGGAATAATATAGGAATCAAAGCAAAAAGGGCAATCGTGATGATGATCCTTTTTAAGGTCAATGTTGATTTGGTAATACTCATGATAACATCTCCTTTAGTCGTATGTATTTTACTAAATTGTAGAAAAAAAAGCAAAAAATTGTCAAAAAAATCGCAAAATTAAAAATAATAATAGGAAAATGCTTAAAACGTTTTTAACTATATTATAAAGAAAGGAGGTAATGAGAATGGAACTTAATCCCAATCTTACCTTAGCGGAAAAAAAGATCATCATCGGTTACTTTGTTAATCTTTATAATCAGGCTGTTGCAAGGGAAGAATTAAGAAAGATTAATCGCCATACCCATATAGGGGATATGGAAAATGATAAGACGCTGATTTATTTGATGGATCATGCTTTAAGTCATGTAAGCCGAGAAACGCAATTGATCATTCGCCATGATTATATTTTTAAAAGTCCAGAAGATTGGTATTTGGATTATTTTTCGAAAACGAGCTATTATCGATATCGAATGAATGCTATTGATGAATTTATTAATTGTCTTAATATTTAAACAATGTTAAAATTAATTTGATAAATTATCGATACATGAAAGGATGATGGAAATGGTTTTAAAAGGTATCGCAGCATCACAGGGGATTGCAATCGCAAAAGTATATAAATTACAACAACCTGTCTTAACGATCACTAAACAAAGTGCAAATGTTGAAGAGGAGCTAGCTAAACTAGATGCCGCTTTTGCAAAAACGATTAGTGATATCGAAGCAATCAAAGAAAGAGCTTCAGCTAACTTATCAGAGGAAGAATTAGCAATTTTTGATGCTCATCTAATGATGGCTAATGACCCTGAAATGAAAGGTCAGATCGAACAAATGATCAAAGATGAAAGCATCAATGCTGAATTTGCTACGCAAGAAGTTGCTAATATGATGGTAGCAATGTTTGAAAGCATGGACAATGATTACTTCAAAGAAAGAGCAGCTGATGTTAAGGATGTTACTTTTAGATTACAATGCAATATCGTCGGAGCTATTATTCCTGATCTAACAGCAATTGATGAAGAAGTAGTTATCGTTGCCGAAGATCTAACACCTTCTGATACAGCACAATTGAACAAAACTTATACTAAAGGTTTTGCAACAGCCATCGGTGGAAGAACTTCACACAGTGCAATCATGGCTAGATCTTTAGAAATTCCAGCTGTTGTTGGTTGTAAAGAAATCTTAGAAAGTGCTAATCACGGGGATATGTTGATCCTTGATGCCGTTGATGGCAAAGTGATCATTGCACCTACTGATGAAGAAGTTGCTGAATATACAGCTAAACAAGCTAAATTCTTAGAAGAAAAAGAAGCTTTGAAAGTATTAGTTAATCAAAAAAGCGTGACTGTTGATGGTCATGAAGTAGAACTTGCTGGCAACATCGGAACTCCAAAAGATGTTGAAGGTGTATTGACTAATGGCGGTGAAGGTGTTGGTTTATACCGTACAGAATTCTTATATATGGATTCTGAAACAGACTTCCCTTCGGAAGATGAACAATACGAAGCTTATAAGACCGTATTAGAAAGAATGAATGGTAAGAAAGTTGTTATCAGAACTTTGGATATCGGTGGAGATAAACGCTTAAATTACTTCACATTCCCAGAAGAAATGAACCCATTCTTAGGATATCGTGCTATCAGATTATGTTTAGATCGTACAGATATCTTTAGAACTCAATTAAGAGCATTGATCAGAGCTAGTGCTTATGGACGTCTTTGCATCATGTTCCCAATGATCGCAACATTGAATGAATTTAGAAATGCTAAAGCAATCTTTGAAGAAGAAAAAGCTAAATTAGTTGCAGAAGGCGTTAAGATCGGCGATAAGATCGAAGTTGGTATGATGATTGAAATTCCAGCCGCTGCAGTATTAGCAGATAAATTTGCTAAAGAAGCTGATTTCTTCTCCATCGGTACTAATGACTTGGTACAATACTCTATGGCTGCTGACCGTATGAGCGAAAAAGTTTCTTACTTATATCAACCATTGAATCCATCATTATTACGTTTGATCAAAATGGCAATTGATGGTGCCCATAAAGAAGGTAAATGGTGTGGTATGTGTGGAGAAATGGCTGGCGATGAACTAGCTGCTCCAGTATTACTAGGTCTTGGTCTTGATGAATTCTCAATGAGCGCATCAAGCATCTTAAGAGCTCGTAAGATGATCAGATCATTATCAAAAGCAGAAATGACAGACTTAGCAGCAAAAGCTATCGAAATGGAAACGATGGATGATGTTGTTGAACTTGTTAAAAATAGCTTAAAATAATAAGTAAAATAGTATAAA
>JALEMK010000143.1 GCA_022768265.1 Erysipelotrichaceae bacterium | reverse complement strand
TGGTGGAATGGTATCTGTTAATTTACTATGGTTTGCTAAGGTAACATGAAAGCTGTCTACGCCTGCCTGCTCTAACATAGGAACGAAAACAGGTAGTTCTTCAACTAATACTCCCGCATTCCCATAATGAGGATCTTCCTGACGGATGGCTAATTTATAATCAATGCTTATATCTGGTAGTTCATTTCGAACAGCTTTAACGATATCACAAGCAAAACGTGCCCGATTTTCTGGGGTTTGACCATATTCATCCATCCGTTTATTAAAGATCGCTGAACTAAAGCTTCCTAGCATTCGATCTCCATGAATTTGGATCATATCAAAACCGACCTTAACAGCCATATGGGCAGCTTGAACAAAATTAGCGGTTATTTCGACTATTTCAGCTTTCGATAGATTGGTAATGTATGGGCCAACCTGCTCATTCATCTTCGCTCTTAGATCATCTGCGCTGATCAAATGAGCTTTTAAAGCCGGAATATATGGCAATAAAGCTTTAAAATTGCTATCAGATTGGTGAAGCTGAGCTCCTAGCTTACAACCATATTTATGTACTACTTGCGCAAGTTGTTGATAATAAGCAAAATTCGCTTCATCAAATAACGACATTGGTCCTTTGGCACTAACTGGTACATCCCCAACAATGATCAAAGCACAACCGCCTTTAGCTAGCTTTTCAAACCATGCTAATTGCTCTGCTTTGTTATTGCTTAAAGAAGTTGGCGCAAATATTACTCTATTTTTTAAGTTGATTTTTCCGTAAGTGAAACTTGTATCTAAAATGGTCATGAATACCTCCTATTAACTTGACTTTGTCAAGTATATCGCTATTATTTGACTTTGTCAAACATAATACCATTCTTCAAATAACTATACACTTCATACTCAACTTGGTAGCTATTTATAATAAAAGAAGCAAATTATTAATCAAATTTGCTTCTAATGTTTTTTTACATATTAATAATAAATTTAGATTATTATTCTTGCGAAATTACAAATAAAAAATTCTTTACCATAGGAACGCAAATAATAAATGAGGCAATATCTGCAATCATTTGAGCTACCTCTATCCCCAATAATCCAAAAAAGATTGGCAAAATTATTACAGTTGGGATCAAAAATAATCCTTGTCTTGAAGCAGCCAAGATAGTAGCATTAACTGTTTTACCACATACTTGAAGCATCATATTGGCCATTATTATAAAAGCTGTAAAAGAAAAAGAAATGCATTGAAATCGCAAAGACGAACTACCTACACTAACAATTAATTGATCATTTCCTTGGAAAGAATTAACTATCTGCGGTGCAAATATAAAAACAACTACACTAACAATCGACGTAAATATAGTTCCAACTTTCACCGCATACCAAAATCCTTCTTTAACCCTTTCAAATTTACGAGCTCCATAATTAAACCCACATACTGGCTGGAAACCTTGACCAAAACCAGTTACAACTGAGCAACAAAACTGCATAACTCTTGTTACAATTGATACACCAGCAATTGCTGCGTCTCCAAATTGACCTGTGCATAAATTTAAAACAGCTGTTGAAATACTTCCTAATCCTTGTCTAGCTAGGCTAGGCAATCCACCTTTAAATATCTGATGTATATAATATTTGTTAAGAGATATTAATGTAATCGTATAATTTAGCGAATCACTTTTAAAAATGCCAATAAGCAAAATAACAAATGATATGACTTGGGATAATAATGTAGCAATTGCTGCCCCAGCAACTCCTAAATTAAACCCAAAGATAAAAAGTGGATCTAAAAATATATTAAGAATACCCCCAGTTGTAATTCCTATCATAGCAAACATGGCATTTCCTTGAAAACGCAGTTGATTATTCATTACCAATCCAGCACACATGAATGGAGCTCCTAAAAGAACATATCTTAAATAAGCCGTCGTATATGGCATCATTGTAGGTGTGCTTCCTAAGATCCTTGCAAATTCATCTATAAATAACAGTCCAGAGCATGATAAGCACATTCCTAAAATCATTGCTAAAACAAAGCCGGTAACCGCCATTCTTTTGGCATTTTCAACTTTTCCTGCCCCAAGCATACGCGACATGTAATTGCCACTGCCATGTCCACAAAAGAATCCTATGGCTTGAATCAATGCCATAAGTGCAAATACCACTCCAACTGCAGCTGTAGCACTACTGTTTTTGATTTGAGCGACAAAAAAAGTATCAGCCATATTATATATAGAAGTAATCAACATACTTATAATAGTAGGAACAGCTAATTCATTTATCAGTTTCGCTACTGGCTGAGTAGTCATTTTTTTAGTTTTTTCAATATTTTCCATCAACCCATACCTTTCAAATGTTTAAAAAAACAATTCAACTATTTGTAATAATATCACCAATGTAAACAAAGAAAGTATCGTCGTAGCCATTACAGAAATCGAAGCAAAGCTGCTATTTCCATTATATTTCTTAGCAAAAACCGCCGTAGTACTTCCTATTGGCATTCCAAGTATCAAAACGATTATTGCTGTACTTTGAAAATCTAATTTTGCCAATATGCAAAATAACAATGCAAGCAACGGGATACAAAATAATCTTAACAACGATAAAAAAGCAACTTTTCCAATGATATCAAATTTAAAACTTGCATTTTCTGCTAATATTGCTCCAACTAAGATGAGAGACATTGGCGACAAGCATTTACCAACATTTTCTAACGCTTGAAAAATCGGAGATGGTAAGCTTATGTCCATCGCCAACAATATCAATGCTAGCACGATAGCAATGATGATCTTATTTGTTAATATATTTAACAATAATGTACGAAGATTTTTTCTTTTTTGCGGATTAAAGATGCTTTCTCCAGCAGAAAAGCAAAGAATTCTTGTCGGTATCATAAATACATTACAAAATACAACGCCAACGCCCCCAAATAGCCCTTCAATTACCGGTGTACCAATCAATCCTGCATTACTAACTAACATGCCATAATGCAAAACACATTCTTCATCATATGACATAAACTTTATTTTTATCTTAGTACTCAGATATATTAGAGTTTCCAAAAAAACTGCCATAATCAAAACCAAGATAAGATCTTTAAGCAAATCAACAGTCATATTATTGATGAATGAAGTAAATACATTTACTGGCAAAAACAATCCTAATGTTAAGCTGGAAAGAAAATTCTCCCCATCACCATTGATCAATTTAAGCTTATATAATATAAAACCTATTACTATATAAGTAAAGATGGTAATTTGTAAATCAATCAGGATCTGCGTCATAACTAACCTTTACTCCTTGATTAGATATTTATCCAAAAATTGCTTATCAAAAATCACACCTTCTTGTTTTCTATCATATACTTTCCGACCTTCAATATACGTATACATAACTGTAAATTCTTTATCAATCACAATAAAATCAGCATCTTTGCCATTTTCTAAGCTTCCTTTATGATCTAAGAAGCCATATTTCCGATTAGGATTAGCAGAATACATCGGTATTATTTTTTCTAGTGGCATTTCTAAATTTTGATAAATATTTTTGACACCATAAATTACCGGTTTACTAGAGCCGCTTAATCTTCCAGTATCAGATAAAACAAATCCTTCTTCAGTTACATTTATATATTTTCTATCGCTTCCTTCTGCTGCATTAATACCTAAATATCTTCCAGCAGGAGCTCCGCAATATTGCACATTATCGGAAACCATCATTAGATGATCATTATCTTTTATCTTTAATATTAAATGCAGCATATCATTGCAAACATGCAAACCATCGCAAATAATTTCACAGTCCAATTCATCTCTCAATAGTCCGCACCCCAAAACGCCAACATCACGATGGTGAAGGCCAGTCATTACATTACATAAGTGTGTAACTACACTGATTCCCCAATCAATGCCTCGACATGCTTGGGCATAGTTAGCATTGGTATGGTACATTCCCACAGTAACACCATTAGCTAAAAAATACTCAATAGCTTTTTTTGCATTATTAACTTCTGGAGCAATATCTACCAATTTTAATAAGCCTTCGCTCGATTCAACCATCTCTTTTGCATAATCAAAGTCAACTTCTGGATAACCAGTATTAACACCTTTTTCACCTACTCTAGCTCCCCAAGGGCCTTCAGAATGAATACCCATGATCTTAGCACCTTCATATCCTTCTTTGACTATTTTAGCTATTTTTTTCATTGCTTCAATGTTTGATGTTGTTGGAAATACTTCCGTAACTCCTACACTTGCTAATCCTTTAAGATATAGACGTATTTCTTCATCACTAGCTATATCGATTCTTATTCCAAACCCACCATGATTATGAGTATCAAATATACCCGGAACAATCGTATATTCACTATAGTCAAGATCTGGTTCGAAATTATACTCTTTATCATCATAAAATCTTTTGATTTTGCCATTTTCAATTTCTAAAAAACCTGCTTTCAAAGTATTTTGAACATATATTTTTTTTGAATAAATAATCATAAACTATCTCAACTTTCTATTCAATGCTTCTTTGCCAATAACATCATCGCCTAGCGTATATTTCTTAGTGCCTTCGATGTATGTTGCTTGCACCTCAAAATCTTCATTGATTACAACTATATCTGCCAATTTATTGATAGATATCTCCCCAGTTTCTTCACTTATGCCTAAAAAAGCTGCTGGATTTGCACTAGCAAATCTAATTACTTGCTGCAAAGGAAGTCCTAATTTTGTCACTAATTGTTTCATATCATACAAGACAGGTTTGCCACTGCCACAAATTCGTCCATTATTATCTTTTATTAATCCATTTGCTTGCAATGTCATTTCTCTTCCATAACGTTCATATACCCCACAAGGCAGACCAGCAATATAATTAGAATCAGATATCAGCATTATTTTATTGAACGGTAATATTTTTAGAAGAATTTCTATCATTTCCTTACATACATGATTTAAATCACAAATAAGCTCATAATAGACATTTGTCAATTCTAAAAATCCACCAAGTGCTCCCATATTGCGATGATGAATGCCGTTCATACCATTGCACAAATGCGTTACATCATCAATTCCAATCTCTTGGTTCGCCTTAATTATTTGATCAGCACTGGCTTTGGTATGGCACGCTGCAACCTTGATACCTTTTTGATGCAACAATTTCATTACATCATATGCATTAGGAAGTTCAGGAGCAATTGCCATCATTTTTAATGTACCGTTAGCTTCATCTATATATTTTTTAGTTAATTCAACATCTGGTGTTGGCCACGTTTCTCCTACCGTATTTTCACCACCTCGAGCCCAAAATGGGCCTTCCGAATGAATACCCAATATTTTAGTACCAGCAAACTGCCTCTGTTTGATTACCTTAGCAATATTAGCAAACGCTTCAAGCTTAGCCGTCGCAAGAACACTTGTCACTCCCACGCTTGCCAGTGCTTTGCTGTATCCTTGTACCTGATCATAATTAATTTCATCTGTAACGCTATATCCGCCATATCCATGATTATGAATATCTATAATTCCAGGAATAATCATACTATCATGGTAATCCTCAACATGATATATATCATCAGATAGTAAATGACAAATATCTATTATCTTTTTGCCTTCAATGACGATATAACCATCAAATATAGCATTTTTAGTATATATCTTCGAACTTTTTATTGCTTTTTTCATTTTATCAGCTCCCGATAACTAATTACTTCAATCTTATTATCATCGATCCACTTCTTGAATTCTGCACTCAAACATGTTTGTAGATCTTTTGTTCTAATCAAGGTATATGTTGTTAGATCAAATAATTCAGCATCAACATATCCGCAATGGAAAATTATTCGTCCTGTTTCATTATTGATAAAATCGCTTTTAACAATTGTATCTAACTGTTTTGCCATCAATTGATCATGTAATGGAAAAGGTTTTTTGTTCCAATCTTGCGGTTTTGCAATATTATAGTGTTCCATCAAAAATCTAGTAGTTGGAATATGATATTTTTTTGATAAAGAATCTACCGCTTTATTTAGCGTTGGCGTTGAATAAGAATGTCCATGAAGATATTCTGGATACTTTCCTGTTAACTCATAAAACTTATTAATTTGAGCTTCAGCTTCCATATAACATTGTTCATAAATTAAATGATCTCCTGAAGGACATCCCTTATCAAGTTCCCTTGATTTAGTGCTAGTAAAAAAATCTCCCTTTTCATCAACCATTGAGCTAAGCTTTTCTCTTGGTGCTACAGACTTTCCACACACTATATTGATATCTATTCCTACACATAAACCAACATAGTCCTTGATTAGCTCATAACATTCCTTGGCATAAGGCATATTGGCAAATAATCCGGTACACTTCACCATTCCAGCTTTCACACCTTCAGCTATTCCTAATGATACTGCTTTAGAAATTCCTAAATCATCGGATTGAATTATTAATCTTTTCATAAATATTTTCCTACCATTTCTAAAAGTACTTCTTCTATTTTTGAAATCCTATCCATCTTTAAATGTACATCTTGTTTAGTTCTAGTATTTTTTACGATAAATTCATGATTTTCGATCTTACCGCTGCATACATCAATTATTTTATTTATTCCATTGAATCCTATCTTATTTAAATAATTATCAGAAAATTGTTTTAATACAAAATTTAATTCATTACATTTTAACGAGTCTAAAAACTTCTTATCAATATTAACGCTATGAGCAAAAACTGTTGTTTCGCCATCAGCTAAGCAGTCTAGATATACCACTAACTTATCGTTAAAACTATATTTGGATTGCTTGATATATGTATTTAATCCTCTAAAATTGATACTTTGCTTATCTAAAAAAACAAAAGCAACTTGATCTTTTTGAACTTTTGTGGCAATATCTAGCATCAATGCTACAGAAACACTGTGCCTATTGATATTGGCTTTATTTGGCATCGGCAATAACAGGTAAAATATAATTGCAATTCCTAGTACAACAATCAGCAATTTTAGCATCTCAGGAATATTTATAAATAGTATAGAAGCATAATATAATATCATCAAAACAAGTACGCAACCTACAACCATGACGCTTGTAAATAAAAGATTTCTTTGTTCTTGTTTGATATTCTGTTCAGCACTAAAAGGATAGTATATATAGTTTGGTACATTGACTTTTGACGGAGTATCATACGCTGTCATGAAAATTATTTTTGCGTTATCTACGTCTCCTACTTCAATATTTTTTACATCTTTAAATGCTTTTAGCTCATATTTATAACCTAGTTTTTTAAATTCTTTTAACAAAGCATCAATATAATTAGCTTTTTGAAATTTAAAATATCTACTAGGCATTGCAATTCCAAAATCTAAAATATAATCTCGAATCATAAATATCTCCTAAGAATTAAAGGGCAGACTTTCGCCTGCCCACCACCTTAAACTAATAAACTTCCAATAAATGAAATTAAAATACAGAAAATTAGAATACCAATTACCAGCGTTATAGGCTTAACACCTTTTTTGATCAAGCTCATTAAATAGAACACTAAGATAATTGAGCATAGGCCCGGCATGATTGAATCAATAATTCCAAATAATTCTACACTCGTTTCCCCTACATTAAGATTTAAGGTCAAATTAACGC
>JALEMK010000135.1 GCA_022768265.1 Erysipelotrichaceae bacterium | reverse complement strand
ATATGACAGATGCAATTCCTGGTGTTCAAGAATTTAACTTGATGGTCGATCAACCAGCTGGTTCACTAGTAACATATAGTTTGGTCGAAAATACTTATCAGGTTAATGTCATTGGAGAAACGATGCCAGATGCAACAGATGATAGTATAGGAGAATAGTTATGGGAAGATATTTTGGAACGGATGGAATTAGAGGTAAGGCTAATGTTAGCTTAGATGTTAATCGCGCTTTTAAAGTTGGCCAATATTTAGGTTATTATTATGCTAAAAATGGTATTGGTAAGATCTTGATCGGGAAAGATACCCGCTTATCAAGCGATATGTTTGAAGCAGCTTTGGCAGCAGGTATTTCTAGTAGTGGCTGTAACGCTTATCTATTAGGTTATTGTCCAACACCAAGCGTAGCGTATATCGTTAAAAATGAAGATTATGATGCGGGAGCGATGATCTCAGCAAGTCATAATCCTTATTATGATAATGGAATCAAGGTCTTTGCCCATAATGGGGTCAAGATCGCGAATGATATCGAAGATTTGATCGAAGATTATATTGACGGTAAATCACAGATCGAATTGGCCACTGGCGATAAGATCGGTAAAGTTTATGATGTCAAGGAAACATTAAATGATTATGTTAACTGGTTATGTAAAGAATACGCCATGGATCTAAGCAAATATACGATTGCGATCGATTGTGCTAATGGGGCAAGCTATCAAACAGCGAAAAAATGTTTGACAGCCTTAAAAGCTAACTTGGTTGTGATCAATGATGAACCTGATGGAATCAATATCAATAATGGTTGTGGTTCTACGCATCCTGAAAAATTGCAAGCCTTGATGAAAGAAAATCACTATGATCTAGGTTTGGCGTTTGATGGTGATGCCGATCGTTTGATTGCGGTTGATCGTGATGGTAATTTGGTCAATGGGGATCATATCTTGTATATTTGTGGTAATTATTTAAAAGCGAAGGGTGAATTGGTAAATAATACCGTGGTAACGACGGTAATGGCTAATTTAGGTCTATTCAAAGCTTTTGAAAAATGTGGCATCAATAATGTATCAACCCAAGTTGGTGATAAATATGTCTACGAAAAAATGAGCCAAGAAAACTACATCGTTGGGGGAGAACAATCAGGTCATATCATCTTCTCTAAACATTTGACAACGGGTGATGGCTTGCAAACAGCTTTAAACCTTTTGAAAGTAATGTGTGATAGCCAAAAAGGTATCAATGAGCTATGTGAAGGTCTAAAGATCTATCCACAACTATTGGTAAATATCCATGTTGATGATAAAAATGCAGTTATGGCTGATGAAGAAGTTTTGGCTTTAGTTAAAGAAGTTGAACAAGAATTAGCAAACAATGGGCGAATCTTGGTTAGAACTAGTGGTACTGAGCCATTGGTAAGGGTCATGGTTGAAGCTGAAACCGATGAAATTTGTCATGAAAAAGTATATAAGGACATTGATTTTATCAAGGCTAAATATAATGGGGTCCTATAATAGGACTCTTTTTTGTTATAAGTGGGTAGCAATAATTCATATGATTAGTGTTATACTATATCTAATAGATATAGTATTGGAGGTGTAGATGAATGGCTATATTTAAAACTAATGATAATGTTGAATTGTATTATGAAGTGAAGGGGGAAGGCAGACCATTATTTTTGTTGCCGGGTTGGACTTGTACCACTAAGTTTTGGCAAAAAAATAGCGATGAATTAGCTAAAAGTTGTATGGTCATCGCGATGGATATGCGCGGCCATGGGGAATCTAGCAAGGTCATGCATGGACATCGTATTGCACGATATGCCATGGACGTTAAAAACTTGTTGGATCACCTTGATGTGGAAGATGTTACGGTGTTAGGTTGGTCAATGGGGGCTTCTATTTTATGGAGCTATATCGAATTATTTGGTCATCATCGCATTAGTGGTTTGGTTTGTGTTGATCAATCACCCGCTCAATATACTGGACCAGATTGGCAGTGGGGACAAAAAGGCTGTTATGACATGGAAATGTATATTCGAACCTGCTATGACATTAAATATGCTCCATATGAAGCTGCTAAAGGTCTAGCTTATGCTTGCTTACATCATGAGCCTAGTGCGGATGAAGTTACCTTTATTGCTGATGAGATCTCTAAATGTCCACCACAAATAAGAATTGATATCATGCGCGATCATACGAATTTAGATTGGCGTGATTTTATTCCGACGATCAAATTACCAACTTTGGTATGTGTTGCTCGTCATAGCAATGTCTTTGATTGGCGAGGCAGTGCTTGGGTACAAGAGAATATTCCTGGTGCTAAAATTGAATTCTTTGAAGATTCTGGCCATATGCTTTTCTGGGAAGAACCAGATAAATTTAATGAAGTAGTTAAAAACTTCGTGTTGAACCACTGATGAATGAAAAGTTATATCATGATGCCCAAATAATAATTGCTAAGACGATAGCGGCAGTTTTGCCTGATGAAACGGTCAAAAAGTATTTAAATAAGCTGCCAACATGTAAAGGAAAGATTTATCTTGTAGCTATTGGTAAAGCGGCATATCAGATGGCCTTGGCAGCGCAAGAACAAATTGGTGAACAGATCAATGATGGTATCATCATCACCAAATATGGTCATAGCAAGCAGCCAATCGCTAAATTGCGTTGTTTTGAGGCCGGACATCCTATCGTTGATGATAATAGCTGTAAAGCAAGTAAGGCCGTATGGGAAATGACCAACAACCTTAGTAAAGATGATTTAGTTGTTTTCTTGTTATCGGGTGGAGGATCGGCACTATTTGAAATACCGCTCATTCCCTTGGCGCAATTACAAGCTATCAATGAACAACTATTACGCTGTGGCGCTAGCATCGAAGAAATCAACACGATCCGTAAAAGACTTTCCCAAGTCAAAGGGGGAAAATTTGCAAGGCATTGTGCACCAGCAAAGGTTTATACCATCATCTTAAGCGATATCTTGCACGATCCAATTGATATGATTGCCTCAGGGCCTAGTGCCAATGACCATACAACTAGTCAAGAAGCTTTGGATATCGTAGCTAAATATCAATTAGCAATTTCTCAAGAAGCACTAGCTTGTTTAAAAATGGCGGCAGTGAATGATTTGGATAATAGCGAGATCGTAATTGGTAATGGTGTCGCTAGTTTAGCCCAAGCAGCCAAAAAAGCGACAGAAAATTTAGGATATTACAGTATGATCTTAAGTGATTGTATAGATGGGGAAGCTAAAAGCATTGGACAAATGATGGCCAATATCGCGAGATATCAGCACTTACAACCAGCCAAAAGAGCCTATATCATTGCTGGAGAAAGCATTGTCTATGTTAAAGGAAAAGGTAAAGGTGGACGAAACCAAGAAATGGCCTTAAGCGCAGCTAGTAAAATAGCTGGTTTAGATAATGTGGCATTTTTTTGCATAGGATCAGATGGTACGGATGGGCCTACTGATGCGGCCGGAGGTTATGTTGATGGAGATAGTTATGCCAAGCTATTAGCAAATAATATCAACGTAGAGCAAATGCTAGCTGATAATGATGC
This sequence comes from Erysipelotrichaceae bacterium, assembly GCA_022768265.1. Lineage (GTDB taxonomy): Bacteria > Bacillota_I > Bacilli_A > Erysipelotrichales > Erysipelotrichaceae > JALEVB01. The sequence goes on along the minus strand of JALEMK010000135.1, from coordinate 3,463 downwards.
TTATAATGCCCTAGCACGATGCGCTGGTTTGATCAAACTAGGACCAACCGGCACAAATGTCAACGATTTTGCGGTATTATTGATCGATGAACCTAAGGTGAACTAATTTTTTAGTTCATCTTTTTAGACGTTTTAAGGTAGGTGTAATAGCTCAATTATGTGCCAAGCCTTTCAATTTTTGAGTGTAAATGCTAAAATAACTATAAAGAGGAATGTGTCATGAAAAAAGTAATATGTGTAGTTGAAGATGAAAAAGATCTAAATGAATTAGTAAAACGTTATTTGGAAAATGAAGGATATGAAGTGCGTTCATATCTAACATATGATGAAGCGCAGATCCATACGAATGATGATGATATCCATTTGTGGATCCTTGATATCATGCTGGATGATAAAAGTGGTTTTGATCTAATCGAAGAAATCAAGAAGCATTCACCAGATGTCCCTGTTATCTTTATGAGTGCTCGAGATAAAGAGTTTGATCGTATCATTGGTTTGGAAAAAGGTTCAGACGATTATATCACCAAGCCATTTTCTACCAAAGAATTGGTCTTAAGGGTCAATAAGATCATTCAAAGAACTTATCGTAATGATAATTCACGAACCATCGTTGATGGTTATGAAATCGATGAAAGTCAAAGAATGGTTTATGATAAAGGAACCAATGTCGAGCTAACGACCAAAGAATTTGATCTATTGATGTTGTTTGTCAAAAATCGAGGAACGGCCTTTTTGCGTGAGCAGATCCTAGAACAGGTTTGGGATACGAATTATTTTGGTAGTGATCGCGTGGTTGATGATACTTTGCGCCGTCTAAGAAAGAAAATGCCTAATTTAAGCATTCATACGATCTATGGATTTGGTTATAGGCTAGGCTAATGAAAAGATTTAGATTATGGATCAAAGAGCTATCACTAACCCAACAGTTGATAGCGATCATCTTTATTATTACTGTTTCATTAGCGCTATTTTTCTTTGTCTTCTTAAATAATAGCGTTGATACCTTCGTTGAGACCGAAATGTACAAATCGTTGCACCGTTCCCAAAATAATATGAATTTTTATTTAGAGAATGGTTTTGCCGAATATGATCAGATTGCGGATAGTAATATCTATCACATCGTTTTTTATGAAAAAAGTCCGGAAACTGGTTATTTGATCAATACGACCAGCGTTGATGATGAATTGATCAAAGATATCAATAAACATCTAGATGAAGCTACGGATATTCCTTCAGATTTTGTCTATGAGAACAAAAATCATAACAATATCCTATATTCTATCGTACGTTTGAATAATGATGAAGGGGTATTAGCTTCAGTCATGAGCAATTCTTATAAATTAGAATTTCGTAACGCTATTGTTAACACCTTTATCAATGTCAATATGATGGTTATCTTTTTCTCCTTTACAGCTTTGATGTTGTGGGTAAGTGGCTTGATCCATCCTTTAAATCAGATCCGTAATTATATCAATTATATTAAAAATGATGAAAAAGCGACCTTAAATATCAATCGTAAAGATGAGATCGGGGATGTTGCTAATGCATTGATCGAAATGAAAGAACAATTAGATAAAGAAAATTTGATCAAAGAAGAGATGATCCAAAATATTTCTCACGATCTAAAAACACCAATCGCTACGATCAAATCATATAGTGAAAGTATCAAAGATGGTATCTATCCATATGATACCTTGGAAAAAAGCGTAGATGTCATCATTGAAAATGCTAATCGTTTAGAAAAGAAGGTTTATCAGCTTATCGTTTTAAATAAGATGGGTTATTTAGTAGATAATGGTGAAGTTGGTCAAAACTTAAATATGAAAAGCGTCATTGAAAAGGTGATCATTTCCCTTAAGGTCGTTAAACCGGAAATTGAGTTACGCATCAATCTTAAAGAAACTTATTTCCATGGTGATGAAGAACCTTGGCGTATCGTCGTAGAGAATCTGATCGATAATTCTTTACGTTATGCTAAAAGCTATGTCGAAATTAGCTTAGCTGATGATGAACTAACGGTCATCAATGATGGCAAAGCAATTGAAAAAGATCGTTTGGATAAATTGTTTAAGCCTTATGAAAAAGGCACGGATGGTAAATTTGGCTTAGGATTATCGATCGTTCAACGAGTTACTAGTACATATGGTTATCGCGTAAGTGCAGAGAATTTGACCAATGGGGTATGTTTTAGGATCGTAAGCTTAACTAAACGCGCCAAGATCAAAGATATGGATGTCATTGGCGAAGCTACGATCAAACAAATACCATCTAAGAAAAAAAGCAAGGCTGAAAAGGCTAAAAAGTAAAACGTCCAGTATAACTGGACGTTTTTATATGATATAAGGTAATAATAAGGTTGCCAATGATAGGAAGATGAAAAAACCAAAACAATCGGTGAAGGTCGTAACGAAGATCGAACTTGCTAAAGCAGGGTCGATCTTTAATTTGGTTAAGATGACAGGAACTAGATAACCAACGCAGGTAGCGATGATCAAGTTAAATAACATGCTTAAGGCTGTTACAAAACCAAGATAACCATTGCCATAGACAAAATAACAGCCGATACCAACGATCAAGCCAATGCTTAGACCACAGATGATACCAGTTCCTAATTCTTTGAAAAAGACTTTTTGGGCATTTTCACCCGTCAGTTCATTCAAGGCAATAGCACGAACGACCACGGTCATTGATTGTGCTCCAGCATTACCGCCCATTCCTGCAATGATCGGATTGATGGCTGCCAAGGCAACGATCGTCGAAATAGTTGCTGAATAAGAGTCAACGACAGAAGCAGCTAAGATGCAGGTGATCAAATTGATACATAACCAAGGTAAGCGTGATTTGACCGAATCAAGCAATGAACCATCAATTTTTTCGTCACTATCAACCCCAGCTAGTAAGTGCATATCTTCGGTGGTTTCTTCTTTGATGATATCAATGACATCATCGATCGTGATGATACCTTTGATGACATTGTCATCATCAACGACCGGTAACATGATGTAATCATATTTATCGAAGATCTTGGCAATTTCTTCTTGGTCATCATGAACATTTAAGCTAATGACATTGGGATTGGTCAATTCAGCGATCGTTACATCAAATTTATTCGTAATGATATCCCGGACCGAGACCACGCCTTTTAAATGATTTTGCTTATCGATGACATATAGATAGAAGGCCATCTCAGCGTCATTACCATTTTCTTGTAAGTATTCTAAAGTTCTTAAGATCGTTTTATTTTCACGAATCGAGATGAATTCGGTGGTCATGATACCACCAGCAGTATCTGGTTCATACTGCATCAATTCTTGGACATCGTGTAGATCTTCAGTGTTTAAGTGAGATAGTACCTCTTGTTCTTGTTCGTCGGTCAATGTCGAGACGAAGTCTACGATTTCGTCGGTACTCATTTCTTCTAAGATCTCTTTTTGACGGTCTTTGGAGAATTGTTTTAAAAATT
>JALEMK010000090.1 GCA_022768265.1 Erysipelotrichaceae bacterium | reverse complement strand
TTGATATCGATATCAACGGATAGTATATTTTAAAATATTTTGCTTTTTGATATACTTCAATCATGAATATGAGGTGATATCTTTTATGGATCAGAAAAAAATTGGGGCATTTATTGCTCAATGTAGAAAAGAAAAAAAGCTTACTCAAATGCAGCTGGCAGAAATGTTAAATATTACTAATCAGGCAGTTTCTAAATGGGAAAATGGTAAAGGATTACCTGATGTTTCATTATTAGAACCATTGTGTACAGCTTTAGATATTAGTTTGAATGAGCTTTTTTCTGGTGAACACATTTCTCCCGAAGATTATAAAGGTAAAGCTGAAGAGAATATGTCTAATCTTTTCAAAGAAAAGCAACTTGCTAAGCTAAAACCCGTTAAATATGTGTTGGAAATATTTGCTAAAGTGACATTGTTTGTATCACTTGTTGAATTAGTTGTTGGAATTGTGGGAAATCTATTTAATCCAACCATTCTTGAACCGATGTTAATAAATGCATTTATGTGGATGGTATTATTTTTGATTTCTTTTGGCAAATTAGTTTATAACAAACAAAGATTGAAAAAGTTAAAGAACTTTGGTGTTTGTGTTGATTCCAAGATCAAAGAAATCATTCCTACAGTATGGGTCAGGATTGGTAGTTATAATAGTTGTAAAATAATATGTAGTTTTGTGTATGATGGCAAGGAATATGAAGCAGTTAGTAATTATTTTGCTTTGACACCATTTCAACGCAAGGAAGATTTATATGCTAATGTTTATGTCGATAATCATGATCCTGCAAAGTATGGTATAGAATTGTTCCAAATTGATGAATAATTGAATATAAGATGCAGTAAACAAGATGATGCTTTATCTAAATACATAGTTTGGATAGAGCCATAGGTTTAAGCATAATAAAAGTGCCCTGTTATTGGGGCACTTTTGCAGTTGATAGTTAGTGTTAGTTATCTCCACGATGATAGCGAATCTTCATATGTTCAGAAGCATTTCTAAGGATTTGATCAAGAGCTTTATCAGATTCGGCTTTGACCATATTAATGATCTTGTCATTTGCTTCTTTTAAGATACTTGCATCTGCACCAGTTTGGATCTTAGCATCATATTCATATAAGAATTGTTGTCCTTGATTCATTACGGCATTGATATATCGTTCATCATATAATAAGGCATTGCCCATGTGTGCATCTATCAAGGCTGCAATGATACGGCTATGCCAATACATCGTATCCGTAGAGACGGTATCAGTTGTTCCACTGATATATTTTGGGAATTCATCAACATTAGAATATACTGGGAAGCAGGCCGTAAAACCACTACCACCCATCGATAGCCATTCTACGCCTTGGATAGTGGCTGGTAGATAGCCACGAATTTGCATGATACCACACACATCGCTATTAGGAACACCGATGGTACGATATTTGCCTTTGTTAGCTGCATGCTTATCATATGGATCATAAGGAGTTCCTTGGTAGTAAGATCCTAATAGATAACGGACATCAGCAACCGTGATCTTTCTTTCAGGTACAAATGACCAAGGAATATCATTGCTTTGAGGGGTGAAATCCGCATTTTCACCATCCCATTTATATTTGCGTGGTTGCAAGTATCTACCCATGAACCAAGCTCTTGGGGTGTTGTAGATATGGTCAGAATCAGAATTTGATCCAAATGCTAGACGTGGATTAAAGTTTGCATCTGTATCTAGGGCTAAGTGATATTTTGTTACAAATTCTTTTAGGTCAGCTGAGCACATATTAGCTTCTTGTTTGCCATATGCATCATCAAAATCAAAGTTATCTAAACCAAATTGGTTTGGCATGATGACAACACGATCATCTGGTACACGCTTTGCGATCCAATGATGACCACCAATCGTCTCCATCCACCAGATTTCATCAGCATCCGCAAAAGCCATGCCATTGGCTTCATATGTACCATATTTTTCTAATAATTCAGCGGTACGTAAAACCCCTTCTTTTGCGGAGCGAATATAAGGAAGAACTAACGTTAAAAGATCTTCTTCCCCAATACCTCCTGGTGTTTCTTTGGTATTACGTCCTTTCTTAGGTTGATAGCGTACATAAGGATCTGCACCAATGACTCGTGGATTACTAGTGATCGTTTCCGTAGCTGTCATTGCTACATTAGCTTCATTGATACCACAAGCAGGCCATACGCCATTGGTTTGGGTGACATTTGGACAGTCTGTGTAGCGTAAAGCATTTTCAGGTAATTCTACTGTCAAATGAGAAATAACCGTTTTATAAGTTGATGCTTTAGTTCTAGCAGGATGAGATAAAACTTTTTTGGCTTCAAAACCACCATCATCATTTCTAGCAATGATGGTAGAACCATCATGAGTGGCTTTTTTACCAACTAAGATCGTTGTACAAGGCATAATGATCTCCTTTCATATATTTATTTTGGATGTCTTTTAGGGATGTTGATCTTTATAATTAAGATCAATACTAATTCATCCTATCACAGCTAATAAAAAATAA
>JALEMK010000061.1 GCA_022768265.1 Erysipelotrichaceae bacterium | reverse complement strand
GAAGTTTTTGGCCCTCATATCAATGATGAGCCTTTTACGGTCGAAAAGATCTTTGATCAAGATGGCCAAGAAATTGCTATCAGCAATCGCCCGATGGCTACCGTATATGTACCATTAGCTTTCAAAGTAGAACCATTAGATATGATCAGGAGAAGATAAGATGATTTTTGAAGGAGCTTTAAGCGTCAAAGCCGCTATCAAAGGCCGAAAACGCGTAGTTGAAAAAGTGATCATTGCGCAAGATAAACATAGCAAAGATATTAGTTATATCAAAAAATTATGTGCGATGAACCAGATTCCAGTTGAATTGTGGGATAAGGCAAAGATCAATACGATCGCTGCGGGGAAAACACATGGTGGGATTTTGGCGATAGCGCAAGAACGCTCTTATCAGCCTTTAGAAAGTATGCTAAAAAAACCAAGCTTTATTTGCTTGCTTGAAGGTATCGAAGATCCATTTAATCTAGGTTATATCTTACGCAGCTTATATAGTGCCGGCTGCACCGGGGTGCTTTGTGGTAAGCGTGATTGGCAAAATGTAGAAAATATCATCTGCAAAAGCAGCGCTGGAGCTAGTGAATTTATCGATATCTGTCAAAGCGATGATCTAGCTAAGGATCTAGCTTATCTAAAAGCGCAAGGTGTCAAATGCTATGCGGCTTATCGCAATCAAGCCATTAGCTATCTTGAACAAGATTATCGTCAAGATATCTTGATCGCGATTGGTGGTGAGATGCGTGGTTTAAGCAAAGATGTCTTAAATGCGATGGATGGTTATGTCTATATTCCTTATGCCAATGACTTTCGAAATGCCTTAAATGCTAGCAGTGCTGCTAGCGTGATTGCTTACGAAGTGTTGAGGCAAAGAAGTCAAATGTGATATAATGCTTGTCGAGGAGGTATTTTTATGAATGAAGCAGTTTATTATAAACGAAATCTAGCGATCATCAACTATACAAAGAAATATTGTGTCAATCCCGAAGAAATCGTTGCCTCTGAAGGCTTTCATCAGTTTTTAGATCTTTTCTTCAACCACTTAGCTTGCCATAATATCGAATTATATAATTGGCTGTTTGAAGGTTCGACCATTTTTGAGGTGAAGGATAGTCTAATTAGATTATTAAAATTATTACTGGTGTTAGAGCCAAATGAAATCATGCATCCTGCATTGAACAACCGTGTATACTTCTTGCGCTTGGTCGAAGAAGCATATCATTTTTGGCGTAATATGGAAAGATATTCAGTTATCTATACCCGTAATGATGAAGGGTTCCAAATCCAAAACTTCTTGGAAGCTGATAACGACTTTAACCAATTAGTATTAGGATTCTATCGTACGATCCAACAAAAGATTCAAGGAAGCAATAACCAATTGTTTAGACAATTGCAAGCTGGGACCAATGCTAGCTTATTGTTGCAAAGCTATGACTGGCATGTACCTAGTGGCTATGAAATCTTGCAAAATATTCCTTTTGTCAATCGTATCATGTTAAGGACCCCATTGATCATCCACCCAAAAAGCAATAAGCGCTTAGGAATGTTTACAGAAACAGATCACAATCCGATCAAAGAATTTATTCAAAAGGATAATGAATGGATCTGTATGCCATGTAAAGTAGGTAGCTTATTGTTGTTTGCTTATTTCCATCGTGACTTTATCGGTGGAGCTATCGCTGTACCTAACTTATTTGAAATGGCAAGCATGAAAGAATGCATCAATCGTAAACCAGATTGTATCGTGTTATTTGGTAATCCTGATGGTAAAAATGATACGACTTTCTATCATGACAAAAAAGAAAACATCTGGATCGGTAAGATCAGTGCTGCCGATGTGATCGAATACTTTGGTTATGTTAAGAAGATGTTTTTAACGTTACATAATCTAGCAGTCATGCAAAAGGGTTATTTACCGATCCATGGCGCTATGATCAAGCTATATCTAAAAGATGGCAGTGAAAAGAATATCATGTTCATGGGTGATTCTGGAGCTGGTAAGTCAGAAACGATCGAAGCCTTGACCAGCATTGCTAAAGAAGAGATCGTTAATCAAGTTGTGGTATTTGATGATATGGGATCGATCCATTTGAATCAAAATGGTAAGGTCGTTGCTCAAGGTACGGAAATTGGTGCTTTCGTCCGTTTGGATGATCTTGATAAAGGCACGGCATATCGCGATATGGATAGATCAATTTTCTTCAATCCTGAAAGTGCAAATGCGCGAGTTGTCGTACCAGCTGCCCCATACAATGTAGTTGTGGATGAACACCATATCGACTGCTTCATGTACGCAAATAACTATACGGATGCGCGTGGCTTAAGAAGATTTGAAACGATGGAAGAAGCAATGCCTGTCTTTGTTGAAGGAAAACGTTTTGCTTTGGGTACAACTCAAGAAAAAGGTCTAAGCAAGACTTTCTTTGCTAATCCATTTGGTCCAATGCAACGTCAACAAGAATGTGAACCACTTATCGAACAAATGTTTGAACAATTATTTAAACAAAATGTTTTTGTTGGGGAAATCTATACTTGTTTAGGTTTACCTAATAAAGGTGATAATGGTATCTTAGAAGCGGCTAAAGCTTTATTAGATCTAGTTACCAAATAATAGCTTATAAAATGGATCAATCTGTGTGCTAGATGTCCAAGATCTTGGATGCCTATCATTTAAAGATTGATCTTTTTTTATGCGATACTTATATATATCATCTATTTGTGATAAGATGGAGATAATGATTAAAGGGGATAGATCTATGTTAAAAATTACTAACTTAGTAAAAAAATATGGTAATAAAGAAGTTTTACGGGGTATCGATATCGAAGTAAAGGCAGGGGAGATCTTTGGTTTTATCGGTCATAATGGCAGTGGGAAGACCACGACCATCAAAGCGATCGTTGGTATCCATGATTTTGATGATGGTGAGATCTTGATCGAGGGAATGAATATCAAAAAACAACCTTTGGCTTGTAAAAAGATAATGGCTTATATTCCTGATAATCCCGATCTATATGAAAATATCAAAGCCATTGATTACTTATATTTCCTTGCTAATATCTATCAAATGGATAAGCACGTAGCTGATGATAAGATCGCGCACTTAGCAAAAGAATTTGAAATCGAGGATAATTTAGGTGATAAGATCAAAAGTTTAAGCCATGGAATGAAACAAAAGATCGCTTTGATCGGTGCTTTTATGCATGAGCCCAAATTATTGGTTTTAGATGAACCGTTTGTTGGTCTAGATCCTAAGGCCTCATTTATCTTAAAACAAAAAATGAAAGAGCTATGTGCTAGAGGTGGCAGCATCTTTTTAAGTTCCCATGTCTTAGAAGTAGTGGAAAGTTTATGTGATAAAGTAGCGATCTTAAAAGATGGCAAGATCGCAATCCAAGGTGAAACGGCAAAGATCATTGAGCAAAAGCAAAGTCTAGAAGCATTATTCTTGGAGATGTAATCATGAAGGAATTGTTATTGTTGTTAAGGATGGATATCCAAAATACGATACATGCTAAATTTAAGCATCATATTTACTTAGGGTTGGCTGCATTAGCTATCATGATCTTCATGGGGTATTATACTAAATTATTATTAGTGGCAATACCAGCTGGATTAAGCTACAGCGTACCTTATATCATGGGATTTACATCATTGTTTTTGATATTTATCATGACATTGTCTTTAGCCTTTGGCTATATCATCGGTTTTAAAGATCGTGACATGTTGCTAAGCTTGCCATTAAAAAAATTTAATATATATTTTAGTAAGTTACTTGGTTTGATCTTTATCAATTTAGCATATTATTTATGTTTTATGTTTCCAGTAATGATTTGTTATGGGCTTGATTCAAATCAGTCTTTATCTTTTTATTTGTTTTCGTTGATTGGCATGTTTTTTCAGCCTTTAATGATCATAGCCATTGCCATCATGCTTTCTTTATTGATTGCAAAATACAGTGGTAATGGTCGCTATCGTCAATTGATTACGAATATTTTGACAGTGATAACTGTTACTTTAACAGTTATCTTGTCATTGAATTTAAGCAATCAGCAGCAAGATTTTTTCTTGCTGTATCAAAAAATTAGTAATATTATTCCAACTTTAAAGTGGTATATATCTGCCTGCATCAATGGCAATCTTATGTTACTTTTGTTAAGTGTAGGGATTAATGTTTTAGTTTTATTGATCGTTGTATATGGAAGTAAGGATTTGATGATAAGATTAAATCAAAATTATGCTGAAACATATCATAATGCTGATTTTAAAGTTAAAGGAATCAAGAAATCATCAGTATTCATGACGATTTTGATAAAAGAGCTTAAAGGTTTTTTCTTTAATTTTAATTATTTTTTGAATCTTGGCTTTAGTAGTATATTAAGTATAGTTTTGATACTGTTTTTTATAATTAGATATAGCAGCCAAATCCAAACGGTTTTAAATACCTTGCCATATACTACGGTGAATAATTTATTTGTTTTTATATGTTTATTGATAGCTTTTATTAATATGATAGATTGTAGCAGCTGTGTGTCAATTTCATTGGAAGGTAAAAATTTGTGGATCTTAAAGAGCTTGCCAATAAAAGTTATGGATATCTTCAAAGCTAAGATCATCGTGAATGTTATCATCGTGACGGTTACTAGTTGGGTCAATATTTTGATAATTATCTTTTTTATTCCAGCAACAATGCTTCATATGATTCTTGCAGGATTATTGATGTTGCTTATAGGGGTGTTTGTTGGTTGTTATGGTTTGGTAATTAATTTATTATTTCCAAAGTTAGAGTGGGATCGCGAAATTGTTGTAATAAAGCAGAGCTTGGCTAGTTTTTTTGCTGTCATTTCTTTGATGATAATTGCTGGGTTGATATGTTTTCTTGGTTATAACTTGACCATGAACTTAAATGCTACCTATACTTTCTTGATTTTATCTTTTATATTTTTAAGTGCAGATATCTTACTTTATCTATGTTTAAAAATATGGGGCACAAAAAAATTTTTAGCACTTAATTAATATCTAGGACTTAAGCTGTTTTTGTTTTGTAATAACAAGAAGGCTTTATGGACTGCTATAAATAAAACCCTTTTTAAAATTTTAAAAAGGGTTTTATTGTCTATTTGATTATCTTGTCTAAAACTTTAGCGATTTCATCTAATTTAGGATCGATATCATCATTGTTAGCGCTAGTTTTTACGCAAGTAAATAAATGGTTTTGTAAGATCTTTTTATTAGCTTTATTGATTAGAGCCGAGGTTGCTAATAACTGATTGGAAATATCGATGCAATATCGCTGATCTTCGATCATTTTTATGGCTGAATTCAATTGCCCTTGGGCAGTTTTTAATAATATATATGCTTCTTTATTTTTCATTGGTAACATCCTTTGCATCATAGCCTGCATCTTCGATAGCTTTGATGACCATCTTGATATCTAAAGGTTTGCTTGCTTTGATATAAGCGTTTTTATTTGCTAATTGAACATCGCAGCTAATGATGCCATCAATAGCGTTCAAGGTTGAGGATACGCGTGAAGTGCAGTGATTGCACATCATATCTGGGACATTGATCGTATAATCATAGGTCTTAATTTCTTTGATGATAGCTTTTTGAGGCTTGAAAAAGCGAAGCCTTAAAGCATTAGAAACAACACAGACGCTTGATAAGCTCATGGCAGCAGCGCCAAACATCGGATTTAATTTGATCTGGAAGAATGGATACAATAAACCTGCTGCTAATGGAATGCCGATGATGTTATAAATAAAGGCCCAGAATAAATTTTCTTTGATATTGGTAACGGTCTTATGACTTAGGTTGATGATATTGACCACATCATTTAGGTCATTTTTCATCAAGATGATGTCTGCTGAATCAATGGCAATATCACTACCGGCACCAATAGCGATACCGATATTAGCTCTTGATAAGGCAATGGCATCATTGATACCATCACCGACCATGGCAACATATTCATTGTTGGCCATCAATTCTTTGATCTTGTTTTCCTTATCTTGCGGCAATACTTCAGCGATTACTTCGTTGATCCCTAATTGTTGGGCGATCTTTTGGGCGACGTTATTTTGATCACCTGTTAGCATGACGGTTTTGATATGCATCTTTTGCAAGGTCTTGATAGCTTGGATGCTGCTTTCTTTGATCTGATCTTGAATAGCTACGATACCGATGACTTCTTGTTCGTTAGCTAATAATAATGGACTTTTAGCTTGCATGATCAAATTATCGATCACTTGCTGGTAGCTATTTTTGATGTTGTGATCCCTGATCAGTTTTTGATTACCTAGATAATAGGTCGTACCTTCGATGATAGCTTTGATACCTGATCCACTTAAAGCTTCAAAATGTTCTAAAGGATATAAGGTATCAGCTTTATCATTAAAGGCATTGGCGATTGGATGCTCAGAAGCTTTTTCCATGCTGCTGGCAATATTTAATAATTTTTGTTGCTCAAGATGATTAGTGATGACATCGGTGATCGATGGTTTTCCTTCAGTGATGGTACCAGTCTTATCTAAAACGATGGTTTGGATCTTATGAGCATTTTCTAAGGCACTGGCATCTTTGATCAACATACCATTTTCGGCCGCTTTACCAGTTGCGACCATGATGGCTACTGGTGTAGCAAGACCTAGAGCACATGGACAAGAAATTACCAAGACACCGATACCAATGCTTAAAGCAAAGCTAAAGCTTTTACCGCTGATCAACCAAATGATAAAAGCAATGATCGCGATGGTGATGACCGTAGGCACAAAAATGCTAGATACTTTATCCGCTAGGGAGGCCATTGGAGCCTTGGAACTAGCGGCTTCTTCTACTAGATCGATGATCTTTGCTAAAGTAGTATCGTTACCAACTTGTGTCGCTTTGATGATCAAGCGACCTTGTTTGTTGATAGTAGCACCAATGACCTTATCATCGATGGTTTTTTCTTTGGGCATGCTTTCGCCAGTCAACATTGATTCATCGACACTGCTATGACCTTCGATGATGATGCCATCACATGGAATGGCAGCTCCTGGTTTGATGATGACCGTATCTCCAACGACCAGCTCGCTAGCCAAGATCGTTTGTTCTTGACCATCGCGCACGACGATTGCTTGTTTAGGTGCTAGATCGACCAATTTGGCGATCGCATCCGTTGTTTTCTTTTTTGAACGCGCTTCAAGATATTTACCTAAAGTAATCAAGGTTAAGATCATTCCAGCACTTTCAAAATATAGGTCGTGCATGTAACTATGGATCAAATGGCTTTGTTGATAACTAAAACCATAAGCAATATTATAAAGCGCAAAAACGCTATAGATAAAGGATGCGCTTGAACCTAATGCGATAAGGGTATCCATATTAGGATGTTTTTTGCTTAACATCTTAAAGCCATTGATAAAATAATGGCGATTTAGATACATGATCGGCAAGACCAATAGTAATTGGGTCAAGGCATTGATCAAGGCATTTTGTTCACCTACAAAAATAGCAGGAATAGGGTAGTTAAACATATGGCTCATCGCAACATACATCAATAACATCAAAAAGCCAAAAGATAAGATGATCCGTTTCTTGATTTCATGACTTTCATCTTTGATGGTATTTTGCGGGCTAGAGGCATTAGGTAAGGATGCACCATAGCCGGATTTTTTTACAGCCTCGATGATCATTTCTTCACTAACTTGGTCTTGGTCAAATTCTACGTTCATCGAGTTAGATAATAGATTGACCTCAACGCTGGATACGCCTTTTAAATTACGTACACAATTATCGACATGAGCACTGCAGGCACTGCAGCTCATCCCTTGAACATCAAATTTTTGTTTCATTTCATATCTCCTTATCCCCCTGTGGGGAGGGGGTACGTTATTATTGTAAATTAAGATAAAAAAATATGCAAATGATATGTATTTGAAGATATAATATAGTTATAAATGGAAAGAAGGAAAAATATAATGAAAGCAGTAATTTATTGTGCCCAAGGCTTTGAAGAATGTGAAGCCTTGATCGTGGTAGATATGTTTAGAAGATGCAAGGTTGATATCGATATGATCGGTATGGATGGTGAGCTTATTGTTTCAAGTCATGGGGTTAGCGTTAAGATGGATGGCTGTTTCGCTGATTATGATCCAGATGGTTATGATGTTCATATCTTACCTGGGGGATTACCTGGAACCACCAACTTACAAGCTAATGAAGGTTTGATAAAGATCTTACAAAAGGCTCATGAAAAGCAGCAATTAGTTTGTGCGATCTGTGCCGCACCTAGCGTTTTGGCTTTTGCCAAGATCTTAGATGGTAAAAAGGCTACAGCTTTTCCGGCCTTTAGGAAATATTTGATTAATAGCGAGGTCTTAGATGTCAAATGTGTCCAAGACGGTAATATCATCACCGCTAGTGGTTTAGGTGCAGCTTTTGAATTTGCCAAAACGATCTTGGAAAATATCATCGATAAGGAAGAAGTAAAGAAAGCTTTTGATAATATTGGTTATTAAGTGAGAGAAAACTTGATAAGATGACAAAAGGAGGTTAAGTTATGGGTGTGTTTTCAAATGATTCTAGAGCTTTTAAATTTGATATCCTAAGAGAAATCGCACATGAAACTTTTGAGGATACGTTATGTGAGGAGAATGTGCAGGCTTACTCTAAAAAATTAATTCCTGGAACCAAGGCAAACTATCGTTGTTGCGTGTATAAGGAAAGAGAGATTTTAAGACAAAGGGCGCGCTTGGCAATGGGAAAGATGGCCAACGATGCTGTTGAATATAATCCGCGGCAGATCGTGCAGGTCATTGAGGCTGCCTGTGATGGCTGTACGATCAAAAAGATTAGAATAACGGATAATTGCCGGCGCTGTATGGCTAAATCTTGTTTTAGTTCATGTAATTTTGGGGCAATTACCATCGGTCCACATCGTGCGGAGATCGATTATGATAAATGTAAGGAATGTGGCGCATGTGCGCGCAATTGTCCATACAATGCCATCGTAGTGACCGAAAGACCATGTAGTGCTCATTGTCCAGTTAATGCGATCAGCTGGGATGAAAATGGTATCGCCATGATCGATGAAAGCAAATGTATCAACTGTGGTCAATGTCAAGCAGCTTGTCCATTTGGCGCCATTGAAGATATTAGTTGGGTCGTACCAGTATGTGAATTGTTAAGAATGAAGACGCCAAGCATCGCTATCGTGGCTCCTAGCATTCAAGGACAGTTTGAAAATGCAACTTTCGCGCAGATCAAACAAGGAATTAAATTATTAGGTTTTGATAAAGTGTATGAAGCGGCGATCGGGGCTGATGCCGTAGCTTATTATGAACATGAGGAATTGATGGAACATATGGCTAAAAAGGTGCCGATGACCACATCGTGCTGTCCGGCCTTTGTGAATATGGCAAGATTACATTTCCCAAAAGTTTATGAAGAAAATGTATCGACGATGGTATCACCAATGATGGCCATTGCTCGGAAATTAAAACAAGATTATCCTGATCATGGCATTGTTTTTATTGGCCCATGCGTAGCCAAAAAACAAGAAGCCATGGAATCATTTACAGCTGTTGATTATGTCTTGACCTTTGAAGAACTAGCAGCCATGATGATCGCTAAACAGATCCATTGTGAAGAGCTAGAAGCTCAAGAAGAAGAGGTAGCTAGCGTCTTTGGGCGAAACTTTGCACAAGGAGGAGGCGTAAGCAAGGCAGTTGCTCAAGCTGCTAGTGAAAAAGCGATGCCTTCGATCAATGCAGTCTATGCTGATGGCTGCATGGAATGTAAGAAACAATTGTTATTGATGAAAGTTGGTAAGTTCAATGCCGATATCTTAGAAGGCATGAGCTGTGTAGGCGGTTGTGTGAATGGTCCAGGTGCTTTTGAAAGTGGCATAAAAGCCAAAGCACGGATGAACAAGGAAAATCTAGCTGCCCAAAAGAAGACGATCAAAGGAGTCGTTGAAGAATTCAACTTTGATAACGTCCATTTACATCGAGATAAATAATTAAAAAGGGGTAAAAAATTATGATCACATTAGAAATTTGTATCGGAAGTTCTTGTTATGTCAAAGGTTCAAACCAAGTAGTAAAGATCGTTAACGACTTGATCAAAGAAAATAGTTGGGAAGATAAGGTTGAGGTCAAAGGCTCATTTTGTATGCAAGCATGTCAGGGCAAATTAGGACTTGGTATCAAGATCAATGGTGAAATAATCGAAGGCGTTAATTTACAAAATGCCAAACAAATCATTGGCGATAAGATCGCGGCGTTATTATGATGAAGTATATTCGGCTTAAAGAAGCCAATTGTCGTAATTGCCTAAGGTGTGTACGAGTATGTCCTACCAAAGCCATGAGCTATATCAATCATCAACCAACGATCAGTGAAGATGAATGTATCCTTTGTGGTGAGTGCTA
Organism: Erysipelotrichaceae bacterium; assembly: GCA_022768265.1. Lineage (GTDB taxonomy): Bacteria > Bacillota_I > Bacilli_A > Erysipelotrichales > Erysipelotrichaceae > JALEVB01. The sequence goes on along the minus strand of JALEMK010000061.1, from coordinate 6,505 downwards.
TAAGGTTTGTCCCCATAGTGCTAAAAAAATCATCAGCAATTTGCAGATGATCAAAAGCTGGATAGCTGAAGGGAAACAGGTCATCGTCAGCGTTGCACCTAGCTTTGTTGCTGTTTGGCCTAATTTTAAATGGTTAAAAGCTAGCCTATTGGCCAAAGGTTTCTATGATGTTGAAGAAACTGCGCTAGGGGCAGCCTTAGTTACCCAAGAATATAATCGGTTGGTCCAAGAAAATAAGATGCGCAATATCATTACGACCTGTTGTCCAACGGTCGTATCCTTGGTAGAAAAGGAATATGGTGAATTGGTTGATTGTTTAGCACCGGTTGTTTCACCAATGGTGGCGCATGGATTAGATATCAAAAAACGTTATCCACAGGCGAAAGTAGTCTTTATATCGCCTTGTATCGCTAAAGAGAAAGAAGCTAATGATCCCCGCTTTGATCAAGCTGTTGATGCAACTTTGAATGTTGAGGAAGTCGTTAAATGGATCGGTAATGATCCCGATATAAATGCGGATTGGGAATCGATCGACCAACCAATCGCTCGTTTATATCCGATCACAGGTGGTATCTTGAAAACGATGGAAGATAATGATAATTACAAGCGAGTAAATATCGAAGGGATCAAAAGGATCAAAGAATGCTTAGAAGCGCTGAAATCTGGAATGTTAGAAGGGTATTTCTTTGAAATGAGCGCATGTGAGGGTTCGTGTGTAAATGGACCATTATTAGCGCATTTTAAACATAATGAATGGTTAGGACAAAGCTTGATCAGAGATAATGTTGATAAAGCTTTGCCAATTGCAATGTGTCAAAAAGATGAAAAGCTAGGAGCCAAATGGCAGCAAGAAGAGATCTATCGTCCTAGCTATAGCGATGAGCAAATTCAGGATATTTTGAATTTGATGGGCAAAAACACCAAAAATCGTGAATTTAACTGTGGTGCTTGTGGGTATGAAACCTGTCGTGATAAGGCCATTGCCGTTTTAGCGGGCAAGGCCGATCCGAAGCTATGTATGCCATATGCTTTAGAACATGCCCAAAGTGTCAGCAATACGATCATTAAAAATACCCCTAATGGGATCATCGTCATCGATAGCAATAATTTGATCAAAGAGATCAATCCTGCAGCGATGTATATGTTACATCTAGATCGGATTAACCCAATAGGTATGCCAATCGAAGCAATCTTGAATAAAGAAGATTTCGCCAAGATCGTCAAAGAATATAAAAAAAGCTCAGAAACCCAGTATTTTAGAGCCTATTATGAAGAGTATGGCAAGACCTTTGATCATGCGATCATGCGCTTAGCTGATGAAGATTACTATGTAGTGATCCTGATGGATCTAACTGTTCAAGAGACCAAAGAAAAGATCATGCGTAAGATGCAGGCATCCACGATTGAAATTACGCAGCAGGTCATCGATGAACAAATGCGAACTGTCCAAGAAATTGCTTCTTTGCTTGGGGAAACAACGGCCCGTAGCAAGGTAGCCTTGTCCAAATTGAAAAAAGCGATGGAAGATGAAGCATAAGATCCATATCGATGCCTGGAACAGTTCGTTAAACAAAAAAGGTGAAGAATTATGTGGGGATAAGGTCGTCAGCAAGCTTAATGATGAGTCTTTCATCATGGTCTTGGCCGATGGTTTAGGCAGTGGGGTCAAGGCAAATATCCTTTCTACCTTGACCAGCACGATCATTTCCGAAATGATCTTTGAAGGGGCGAGCTTGAGCGAAACGGTAGAAACCGTAGCCAAGACCTTGCCAGTATGTCAAGAAAGGCAAGTTGCTTACTCAACGTTCACGGTCATTCAGATCTTTTATGATGGTCATGCCAAATTGATCGAGTTTGATAATCCCTTAGCGATCTGCATTCGTGATGGCCAGATCTTAGCTATCGATCGTCAAGAGAGGATCTATAATCAAAAGAAGATCTATGAAGCTAGTTTTGAAGTGCTTAACGGGGATTATATCACATTTTTTTCCGATGGTATCATTCATGCGGGGGTAGGTCAAAAGTTAAATTTTGGTTGGCAACATGAAGAAGTTGCGCAATTTTTACAAACTTACACTTCTAATCAAGATAGCGCTAAAGAGATCGTGAGGATCTTGCTAGCTAATGTCAATTATCTATATGATGGCCAGCCTGGTGATGATTCTACCGTTGCTTGCATCAAGATGCTTGAAGCCAAAGAAACCATCGTCATGGTTGGACCACCAAGCAATAAAGAAGATGATGCTAGCGTAGTAGAACGTTTGTTAGCGGCGACGGGGCTAAAGATATGCTGTGGTGGAACTACCAGCACGATCGTTTCTCGTTATTTAAATAAACCTTTAGAGACTGATCCTTTGATTGATTTTGATAGCGATGTACCACCTAAAGGGTTTATCGAAGGGATCGATCTTGTCACCGAAGGAGTCTTGAGCTTGCAAAAAGTAAATCGTTATCTAAGCAAATGTGTCAAAGACGATAGCTTTTTAGAACAATTATTACAAAGCAAGCAAACTGATGGAGCAACATGCTTAGTACAAGCTTTTTTAGCCCACAGTACGATGATCACCTTCATGGTAGGTTTATCAGATAATCCCGCTCATGAAGCCATTGCTTATTCAACGATCAGCTTAAATGCCAAGATCCAATTGATCAAAGATATGGCGGATAAGCTACATCGTTTAAAAAAGATCGTTAAGATCGAAATGTATTAGGAAAAGTTACTATGTTAAAAAAAATAGATACATCATTAATGAAATGGCGTCACAAACCATTGGTGAGCTTGGTACATCGAGATTATGTCATCATCGCCACCCAACCGTATACGGACATGTGGCAAAAGACCTACTTTAATGTGGAAAAAGTAAATGCTCCTGCTTTGTTGTTGCCGATTCGTCAAAACTTTAGCTTTAAGGTCAAAGTAGAAAGCAATTATCAGAAGAAACATGATCAAGCTGGGGTCTTGGTTTATGTCGATGATCTTAATTGGGCCAAGATTGCGGTAGCTTATCATAATGAAAGCTATAGCTTTTTATCCACGGTAGTAACCGTTGATGGGCGTAGCGATTGGTCGAGCGTCAAGCTTTCGTCGGATATCGCTTTCATGCATTATCGTTTGAGTCACTTAGATGGTGTTTTTAGGGTTGAAAACAGTTTAAATGGGAATGATTTTCGGCAGATGCGCGTTTTTACCATGCCATGCCATGAACCTAAATATCAAATTGGCATCTATGCTTGTAGCCCTTTAGATAGCAGTTTTGAAGCCCACTTTTCCCAAATGTTCATTGGTGATTGCCAATGGAAACCATATATAGGAGATATAAGATGAATAGATTGATCGAAAGATTTATAGAATATTGTAAGATAGATACCCAATCGATGGATAATAGTCCAACTTCGCCATCGACCATGAAACAATTTGACTTAGCCAAGCTGTTGGTAAAACAACTACATGAGCTAGGAGTAGATAATGCCTATGTCGATGAACATTGTTATGTTTATGCAACGATCTATGGTAAAAAAGCTACGAAAGATACGGTAGGCTTTATTGCCCATATGGATACGGCAGATTTCAATGGTCATGGTGTTAAACCTCGCTTGATCACCAACTATGATGGCAAAGATATTCGCTTGAATGAAGAATATGTCTTAAGTCCAGCGGAATTTGCTAGTTTAAAACAACATGTTGGTAAGAATCTGATCGTTACGGATGGAACCACTTTATTGGGAGCAGATGATAAGGCGGGGATCGCAGCCATCATGGAAACAGTTGCTTATTATCATGATCATCCTGAACTTGATCATCCAACGTTTAAGATCGCCTTTACGCCGGATGAAGAAGTTGGACGTGGTACCGAACATTTCGATGTGGAAAAATTCGGTTGTGATTATGCCTTTACCCTAGATGGTGGTGAAATTTGGGAGGTTTGTGATGAAACCTTCAATGCTGCTGGAGCCGTGGTCAAGATCAAAGGTTTTAGCATCCATCCTGGTAGTGCTAAAGGAAAGATGATCAATGCTAGTAATGTGGCAATCGAATTTATCAATATGCTAGATCATAATAAACGTCCAGAATATACCAGTGATTATGAAGGCTTTTATCATCTAGAAAGTTTTAAGGGCAATGTTGAAGAAGCGACATTAGATTTTATCTTACGCGATCATGATGAAAATAAATTAGCCCAAATGATCCAAGTCATGCAGCAAGCCGCTGAATTTATCAATTTACGCTATGGTCAACCAATAGTTCAAGTTGATATCACGCATCAATATAAAAATATGTATTCGATCTTGAAAGATCATCAACATATTACCAATTTAGCTTTTGAAGCCTTAAAAGAGCTAAATGTTCAAGGTAAAAAGGTGCCAGTTCGTGGGGGAACTGATGGAGCAAATTTAACTTTTATGGGCTTGCCTTGTCCTAACTTAGGAACGGGTGGTTATAATTACCATGGTAGATATGAATACTTGGTGGTCCAAGAATTAATGTTGGCCCAACAATTGATCGTTAAGATCTTAGAAAAGATTTCTTAGGAGGAAAAGATATGATCTATACTTGTACGATTAATCCATCATTGGATTATTACATGGAATATGCTGAACCATTGACCAGCAAAGAAACCAACCGTAGTCAATTAGAATTCTATGAGGCGGGAGGAAAAGGCATCAACGTATCGATCGTTTTAAATAATATGATGGTCCCTAGCAGAGCCTTTGGCTTTCTAGGGGGCTTTACTCGTCACTTTTTCATCGAATTATTACAAAAATATGAGTATATCCAACCTAGTTTTACCTATATCGATGGTCATACCCGTATCAATGTCAAGATTAGAGCTAATGGCGAAGAAACGGATCTAAATGCAGCAGGACCATATATCACGCCCCAAAACATGGAAACGCTGCGTAAAAAAGTCGAACGATTAGATGAAAATGATACTTTTGTCTTTAGCGGTAATTGTCCCGAATATATCTTAGATGATATCTGCAGCATGATCGATGAACTATTAGTCTGTAATGTTAGGGTCATCTTAGATACCAATGCGACGATCATCAATCGCTGTATCGCTAATAAGCCTTTTTTGATCAGGATCAATATCGATGATCTACAAAAGATCGCTGGTAAGACCTTAAAGGATGAACAGGCAATCCTGCAAGCGATGGAAGAATGCGTAGCAAAGGGCGCACAAAATATCATCGTCCAATTAGGTGATGAAGGAGCGATCTTCGTTAATAAAGATGGCGCATATAAATCGGATGCTCCGCAAAAAGATAAGATCGTCAATACTGTTGGTTCAGCCGATAGCATGGTAGCAGGTTTTGTCGTTAACTATAATCGTTCACGTGACGCTGTGGATAGTTTTAAATTCGCTAATTGTTGTAAAGCAGCGACGACCTTTTCTAAAGGTTTTGGTACTAGAGAAAAGATCAACGAACTATATCAAGCCATTCAGATCCAAAAATTAAAATGATCAAGGATAGGATGATGAAAAAAGTATTTTTCGCTTTATTGGCCTTGAGCATATTATGGGGCTGTTCGAGCAAACAGCCAACTTCAACAGCAATAACTCCATATGAAAATAGCGTTAAATTAGCAACGAAACCATTTGATCCTAGCGAATATATCTTCTTTAAAGAAGGTAGCGATATCGCTATAGAAAAGATATCTTTCGATGATAGCTTACGTATGTTTGCTGAAAAAGGAACAGGGATCATTATCTGGGGAAAAGTCGATTGTGCCTATTGTCAATCTGCTTTACCTGTGCTAAATGATGCCGCTTTAAGCCAAGGGGTACCAGCATATTATGTTGATATTTATGGTGAAGAAGTCAATGATGAGCAAATAAATGCTTTGATGCAGCATTTAGAACCAATCTTGAAGGTCGTTGATGGTCAGCCAGTAATGTATGTTCCAGAAGTTGTGGCTTTAAAAGATGGTCAGATCGTTGGCAATCATTTGTCACTTGTTGATAGCTTCAATGCTTCCCAGCAATATGCGATGAGCGATGAACAAAAAATGGAGCTACAAGATATTTATATCGATTTGATCAAGAAACTGTATTAAGATACAGTTTCTTTTTTAGAGCAAAGTGGACTTAAAACTAAAATAGTTGTATAAAATAATAGATAATGTTAAAATTCTTTGTAAGAAAGAAGGTTAAAAATGAAAAAAACAATCGTAGCTTTATTAAGTTTATGTTTATTATGGGGTTGTTCTAGTAAACAACCAACACCAACAGAAACAGCAGTAGCAACTTATGAAAATAGCGTTAAGTTAGAAACGACACCATTTGATGCTAGCGAATATACTTTCTTTAAAGAAGGCAGTGATATTGCCATTGAGAAGATATCTTTCGATGATGGCTTACGTATGTTTGCCGAAAAAGGAACAGGGATCATCGTATGGGGATATGCCAATTGTCCATACTGCCAACGTGCTTTACCCGTATTAAATGATGCAGCTTTGAGCCAAGGTGTACCAGTATATTATGTTGATATTTATGGTGAAGAA
>JALEMK010000016.1 GCA_022768265.1 Erysipelotrichaceae bacterium | reverse complement strand
TTGCATCAAGACCCGTTGATATAATTTTTCTTGGCGGCTTTTCGCAACATAGATTGGTTTTTTGGTATATGGATCCATCTCCGTATAATACATACAAGTTGATAAGGTCATTGGCGTTGGATAGAAATCTTGAACCTGTTGTGGAATATGATGGATGCTTTTTAGATATAAAGCTAATTCGATCGCATCATTTAGATCACAACCGGGATGCGAGCTCATCAAATATGGTACCAAGAACTGATTTTTGCCATATTCTTCATTTAAGCCGATATATTTATGGCGGAATTTTTCATATAATTCATGATTACATTTGCCCATATAACGCAAGACCTTATTGCTGACATGTTCGGGTGCAACCTTCAATTGTCCACTGATATGATGTTGAACCAGTTCTCTAAAGAAAGTATCATCTGGATCATACATCAAATAATCATAACGGATCCCACTGCGTACGAAGACTTTCTTGACCTTAGGAATTTGTCTTACTGCTTTTAAGATTTCTAGATAATCTTTATGTGAGACCACCAAATTACCACATGGTTTAGGATCTAAACATTGTCGGATCTTGCAGGTCCCATGTTCCAATTGTCTTGTACAGCTTGGATGATAAAAGTTAGCAGTAGGTCCGCCCACATCATGGATATATCCTTTGAAATCCTTGTGCTTGGTGATCTTGGTAGCTTCCTCTACGATTGAATCTTTGCTACGTGAAGAAATGCGGCGACCTTGATGCGACGCTAAAGCACAAAAGCTGCAAGCCCCAAAACAGCCACGATTGCTGATGATGGAAAATTGGACTTCTTCAATTGCTGGAATATAGTGATAACTTGGATGGAAGGTCCTTTCATATGGCAAAGCATAGGTCGCATCCATTTCTTCTTGGGTCAAAGGAAACCCAGGAGGATTACATACAACATACCATCCTTGATAAGGCTCAACCAAGATATCGGCATTGATCGCATCGGTATTTTGATATTGTTTCAAGAATGAATCACAATATTTGCTTTTGTCTTTACAAATATCTTCATAACTATCCAGCATGACATAATCATATAGATAATCGATATTCTTACATTTATAAGCACTGCCTCGGATATAGGTTATATCATGCACGTTTAATCCGCTATTCAAAGCGTCAGCCATTTCAATAACGCTATTTTCTCCCATGCCATATAATAAAAGATCGGCACCGCTATCGATCAAGATACTTTTTCTGACCTTATCATCCCAGTAATCATAATGGGCAAAGCGTCTTAAGCTTGCTTCAATGCCACCAATGATGATCGGCATATCATTACCATAGATCTCACGGATCTTTTGACAATAAACGATGGTCGCCCGATCTGGCCTTTTGCCCATTACCCCATCATCCGTATAATTATCTTTATCACGCCGTCTTTTATTTACTGAGTAATGGTTGACCATCGAATCAATATTACCAGCACTAACCAAAAATCCCAAACGTGGGGTACCTAAGATCTGAAAACTAGCAAGATCATGCCAATCTGGCTGTGAAATGATCCCTACTTTATATCCTTTAGCTTCTAAGCAACGCGAAATGATCGCATGGCCAAAAGAGGGATGATCAACATAAGCATCTCCAACGACATAAACAAAATCACATTGATCCCAACCTCTTTTTTCCATATCGGCCTTACAAATCGGCAAAAACATAAGCTTTCCTCCTATTTCGATTCATCGGTAAAAATAAAAACAAAATTATCACCATCTTCAAGCGTGGTTTCACTAACGCCCTTGCACATCGCTGCTTCTAAACAATCATCATTGTTATCTGATTCATAAGTCCAAAAATTTTTACCATCGCTAGCGACATCCATCATGGAAGTAATATATTTTCCTTGCTTTCCATCTTCCATCACTACTTTTAGTTCTTCTTTATGTTCTAAGGCATCAGCCAAGACCTTATATCGGGTCTTGATCGAGCCTTTAAATAATTCTTTCTCATTTACTTCATCGATGATATTGATGTTGATGGTCATTGGTTCATCGCTCATCTGAACTTTAGGGCTAGTACACCCAACTAATAAGCCTAAGCTCATCAAACTAATCATTATTTTTTTCATGCTTGCTCCTCATCTTAGTTAAAACTTTATAACATGGCTTAAATAATAAGCTGCATGCGATCATGCTGATCGCTCCTTGCAATAGCGAGGTCTTTAAGCCTATCAATAAGTATAACACCGTTAGCTTTTTAGAGAATAAGATAAATGGTAATTGTAATAGCTGACCGGTCAAAAAAGATAAAAAGCCACAGGTAATAAATAAGGCCCAAGGATAACGCTGATACCAGCGCCTCAGGCTGCCTACCAATAAGCTATAGCTAGGATAGATTACCAAATACATCAAGTTCCAAAAATTAACGCCATTAAAGACCAGCATGATCAACGCAAAGATCAAGCTGGCCAAAAAGGTTACTTGTGGTTTGAAGCTTACTGCAAACAAACAAATAACAAACGTAATTAATTCTAAATATAAGATATTCGAAAAACTAATGAAAATCACATATTCCAAACTAGCTAACAACGCTATCAGGCAAAGATCATAAACCCTAAGCTTGTTCATAGAATGGATGTTCCTGACATAATTTAGCTACTTGGGCTTTGACCTTGGCTAGATTATCTGCACTATCATCTTTTAATGCACTAGCGATCAGTTTCCCGATCAAATAAAAATCTTCATCTTTATAGCCTTTGGTCGTCATCGCAGCTGTTCCTAAACGTAAACCACTAGTAATGAATGGTTTTTCGCTATCAAATGGAATGGCATTTTTATTGGCCGTAATATTGACGCTTTCTAAGATTTGCTGAGCTTGCTTGCCATTTTTACCACAACTAGCTTTAACATCGACCAATAATAAATGATTATCACTGCCCCCACTCACCAATTGGAAACCTTCTTCTTGCAAGGAAGTTGCCAACGCTTGTACATTATCTAAGATCTGTTGACAATATACCTTAAAGCTTGGATCCAAGGCTTCTTTGAAACAGATGGCCTTAGCTGCAATGATATGCATCAATGGTCCACCTTGCGATCCTGGAAATATTGCCCGATCGATATCTTTCGCATATTGTTTTTTACACATGATCACTCCGCCACGAGGACCTCTTAAGGTCTTATGGGTGGTCGTCGTTACAAAATCCGCATAAGGAATTGGTGATGGATGTAAACCTGCCGCCACCAAACCAGCGATATGCGCCATATCTACCATCAACATTGCCCCAACCTCATCGGCAATTGCTCTAAATCTAGCAAAATCGATGACTCGCGCATAGGCACTAGCTCCTGCAACGATCAATCTTGGTTGATATTTTTTAGCTAGGCTCAATACCACATCATAATCGATCATCCCTGTTGCTTTATCAACGCCATAACCATAAAATTGATAATTCAGCCCGGAAAAGTTCAAAGGATGCCCATGGGTCAAATGTCCCCCACTATTTAGATCCATGCCTAAAACAACATCACCATGCTGCAAAACGGCATGATATACCCCCATGTTAGCTTGGGAGCCACTATGCGGTTGGACATTGGCATGCTCACAACCAAACAATTGTTTGCAACGCTCGATAGCTAAGGCTTCGATCGCATCGACTTGTTCACATCCCCCATAATAACGTTTTTGCGGATAACCTTCCGCATATTTATTAGT
>JALEMK010000172.1 GCA_022768265.1 Erysipelotrichaceae bacterium | reverse complement strand
AAAAGAGGTTCATTAGTCAAATGAACCTTTTATGATAAAAATTCAGGGGAAATATATTTCAATTCAATTTCCGTATAACCATTTTGAAATTGATGCACTAAATTATTGATCGTATCGATATCTTCTACCGTATAATAAATTCTTTCACCATCACTACGAATTTCTTTAACTTTCCCGTCTTCATAAAAATATGTCATGCTACCATCAGCTAAATTCTTAAAATAAATATTTAATTTATTCTCATCAAAATTAAGATCATCAACTTCATTTAAATAAGATTTCAAATTATAGAATTCAGCTATTTTTGTTTTAGTATACTCATTGATATCTTCATAAAACTCTATTGTTTGCTCCGAAACTTCTCCATTTTCATTTATCTTTGTAGGATATTCATAATCTATAAAATCTCTTGAACTATGATGAAAAATACCATCTTCATCATAATAATTCCATGTGCGCTTAAAAAAGATCTGAAAAGTATCATTTGCAGTCAAATTTTTTAAAGCATCATCATTAACAACATTTTTTGTTGTATTACAACCTGTTAATATTACGAAAGTTAAAATAGCTAATAGTATTTTTTTCATCATTTTCACCATCTTTCTATCTATGAAACAAAAAATACAAACCTATTTTCTTGCAAAACTAACAATTATCTTTTTAAACTTTTTCAATTATAGTATATCATCACGCAATAAAAAAATGGAGATATTTTCTCCATTAATATTTTAAAACGCTATATACATTATATCCTTTTAAAGCATCTTTACCATTTAAAGCTTCTAATTCGATCAAAAATGCGCAGCCAGCAACTACCCCACCTAATTTTTCAACTAATTTAATGGTTGCTGCTACTGTTCCTCCTGTTGCTAATAGATCATCAACGATCACAACTCTTTGGCCAGGCTTGATCGCATCTTTATGGATCTGTAATTCATTTGATCCATATTCTAGATCGTACTTTTCACTAACTGTTTCACGTGGTAATTTACCTGGTTTTCTCACTGGAACAAAACCAATACCATTAGTAATGGCTACTGGACAACCGAACATGAAACCTCTGCTTTCTGGACCTAAGATCAAATCAGCTTGCACATCTTTGGCATAAGTTGCTAAGATCGCTACCGCTTCTTTAAATGCTGTGGAATCATTTAATAATGGTGTAATATCTCTAAATAAGATTCCTTCTTGCGGAAAATCAGGAATATTAGCTATATAATCTTTTAAATTCATTTTTTTATCCTTCCTTATAAGCACTTATATTATACGCCATAAGCGAAGATTTTTAAATCTACAATTATGATGTTTACGTTGTAAAAGTAAAAGATCACAAGCTCTTTATGATCTATTACTCCATATCAACGATGTTTATACAACAATTTTTCTGTGCTCTAAATTCATTAATTTCTAAGTTGCCGATGATATAATTAGGATTTTTGATTTGTTTATAACGGCTATTAAAACATATCGCTTCATATCCTTGGTGAAAATTAAACTTAAGATATTTTTCTTTCAATAAATCGACCTTAGCGATCTTATGATCATCGATATAAAACAAGGGTTTTTTAAATCCTTGACCAAAAGGCTCTAGACGATCAAATGCACTTAAATTATCCAAGGTAATTTGCGCGCTATTTAGGCTAATAGCTTCTTCTAAAGTATCCGTGATCTTGACATCGGCCATCTTTTTTTTGATCAAATCCTTAAAAGCTGCAAATTGCGCTTTTTTGACAGATAAACCTACTGCTTGGGCATGACCACCAAAGCTTGCTAAATCAAAATCTTTGAAAAAAGCATGCATATCAAAACCTTTGATGCTTCGGCCACTACCTTTATAGGTATCATCTACTGAGGTTAAGACCAAACATGGCTTGTTATACTCCTTTGCTATCTTCCCTGCAACCAAACCGACGATACCTTCACTAAAATCATCATCTTCTATTACGATAAATGCGTCATCATTTACCTTATTCATTGCTTCGCTAGCCATTTTGCTCGAGATGTTCTTACGTTTATTATTAACGGCTTCGATTTGCTTTGCAACATTATTGATGGTAGCAGGATCTTGGCATAAAAGATATTTAACCAAAACATTTGCATTAGATTCATCATCTAAACGCGCAATTGAATTTAATTTAGGGACAACGTTAAACGCAATATCTTGAGCATTTATCCCTTGTTTATTCGGTAATAAAGCTTTGATTGGCAAACAGTGATCGATCTTTTGTAATCCTTTGCGAACGATCGTACGATTTTCATTAAATAACTCCATGATATCACCAATAGTTGCTACCATAGCCAAGACATCATTGATATCATTTTCCCCAATCAAAACCCTAGCAACCTGCAATGCTACTCCTGCCCCACATAGCCCTTTAAAGCCTTTAGCCATTAAATCTGGATGAACGACCAAAGCATCGACTTCTTCATCATAAATATGATGATCTGTAACGATAACCTCGATATCCAACTGCTTTGCAAGTTGTAAAGCTTCAAAAGCCTTGATGCCATTATCAACCGTGATGATCAAATCATACCCTTTATCTTTCACCATTTGGACGATCTTAGGATTTAAACCATAACCATCTTTAAAACGATCTGGAATATAGTAACCATTTTCGATCTTTAAAAGATCTAAAGTATTTTTCATGATCGTCGTCGCACAAATGCCATCAGCATCATAATCTCCTGCAATGAAGACTTTTTCATGATTGCGTTGCGCCTGTTTGATTCGATCACAAGCCTTTAATAAAGCAGGTGCCTCATTGATCTGATATTGTAAAGTGGGAGCTAATACCTGCTGGATCTGCCAATCTTCTAAATGATTATAAACCAAAGCTTTAGCGACCATTTCATTTACCTGATATTTTTGCTGGATCAAGGATACATCATAATCAATTACATTATACTTCATGATATGAAATGATCAGCTCCTTAAATCTTTGGCCTTTTTCTTCAAAGTTTTTAAAATGATCATAGCTAGCTGCCGCAGGTGATAACAAGCAGATCCCATTGGACGTAAGCTTGATGGCTAACTGACAGGCTGCTGCTAGATCATCCACCAAATGACATTTCGCAAATGCTTTGCTACCTTGCATTTCTTGATAGATCCTTGCTCCACTCGCATACATCAAGATGATATTTTCCACTTCAGCCTCATTTAAAAAGACTTCTAGTTTATGATAATCGATACCGCGATCTAACCCTCCGATCAAGACGGTCTTAACATCTTTTAGGGAAGTAATAGCCTGAATACAGGCTTCATTAATGGTAGATATCGCATCATCGACATATGTTACTCCATTATAAGTTCCTATGACCTCTAAGCGATGAGCTAAAGGCTTAAAACTTGCGATTGCTCCTAAGATCGTCTGATCATCAACGTCATATAATTTAGCGATATAAGCCGCAATCGCCATATTGTAATAATTATGATCACCAATAAGCTTTGTATCCACAACTTCAAGTTGTTGACTAGCAAAAAACAATTTATTATGAATATTATAAATATCTTGGCCTAATAAAACAGTTTTAGCTTTAGCTTCAAAAGCAATATCTTTATTTATCAAAGCTAGATCATTAGGATGTTGATATCTAACGCAGTTGATCTTGGTTTGGTAATAGTTTTCAAAGGTCTCATAATGATCCAAATGCTCTTCAAAGATATTAAGGATTACGCCGATGTGCGGACTATCTTTAGCAAACTCTAATTGGTGACATCCTAGTTCAAAGACGATCTTACTGTTTTGATCCATTTGCCCTAAGATCTCAAAACAAGGTAAACCGATATTGCCTACTAAGAAAGTATTAGGATCATGAGCTTTTAAGATCTCATAAGTTAATGTTGATGTCGTGCTTTTACCCTTGGTACCAGTTATTCCTATGATCTGTTCTTTAAAATAATGCAAGAAAAGCGGTGCTTGACCACTAATATTAGGATGATAAGGGCACACGATCCCTGGAGCTTTCATGACGATATCATAATCATCTAAGCATAAGTCATCCTGTTTGACGACGATACAATGCTCATATGCATCTGCAGCTACTTTTTGATCACATAAATATAAAGTTTGTTGAGGCAGTAACTGGCGAATGGTCTGATATGTAGATATTCCTTCCTTGCCCAAGCCCCAAATCAAAACTTTCTTATCTTTAAATGCTGGTAATAATCGTTTGATCATCGTTTGATGGCCCCCTTTGCTTCTAAGATAGCTAAAAATTGTTCAGGAATCAGATGCTGAGCATTATAAAAATTAGCGTAATCATCTTTATCTTTATAAATAGCGTAATTAGCACTTTCCATATAATGTTGGTATAGCAATGGCAATTGGTCACGCTTTTTAATGGCTAGACAAATAGCAGCATTAACTTCATCGCGCGTACCGACACATTCAAATGGTTTATTATCATCAATACCACATAATTCATCAAAGGTCTTCAGCAAACTAGCCTTGGCCAAAAGATCTTCATGGAAGATATTATCCAATTGCTCATCATCTAGATGGGCACTTAACATGATATAAACAAATAAGCATTTAGCACAGTTGTTGCACCAAATTTCTTGCTTGCTACCGACATTACAGCTTTTAAAGGTTGTATGATATTCACGTAAATTCGCAAAATAACGCGTAATTTGCATTTCACTCATGCATCTTAATAACGAAAAATAATTAATTTGTGGATCTAAATAATGCTCGACAAAGTCTTTAAAATCCACTTCGAATTCATAGCTTTTTGAATATTGATGATTAACATCTTCGCCTTTGATCGTTGATTCATTTGCACTAGCTTCATTAGACAGACAGATATATTGTTTTTGATAAACCAAAGCGATAAAGTAACTAGCAAAGGCTACCATAGCACTAAATGGCGTATGGCCATTCAAAAAACCTTGTTTGTTTAAAGCTAACATCCTAGGATCTAACGTCCGCAGCGGATTGATCAACTTTTCCCCATCATAACCTGCTTTGATTGCGCTATGCAAGGCACTTTGAACCTTATTGATGACTAAAGCATGATTTTGTTCAAATTCTTCCTTTAAAAGATCTAGTGTTACAAATGAATCCTTACCACCACCGACACAGATGATATTGCCTTTAACTGGAAGATCATAAGGTTTTAAATTTTTACCGATAGCTTTGGTGGTTGTAATATTCATGAAGCTTTCATCATCGATCTTGATGTCATTCACATAGAAAAATTCTCCTAGCCCTTTATAATAAAGCTTTTTAAACCAAGCTATCTGATAGGCATCTAATTGATGACAAGCAATGATCACATTAGGACTACAAGTGATCTTCCAATAGCTGATCAGCTCTACCATTCCTAGATAAAAAGCTGTATCATCAACCTGTTGAAAACTAGCAAATGTTTGATTAGTATTTTTATGTAATGTAAATGTTGGTGCAAAATGTTCCAAACCTACAATTTCAAAATCAAAAGTTAATTTGATCGTCTTTTCATCTTCATCGATCTTATAATCATGATATATAAACGTTGGATATTGTTTACGTAAATCTGCAAATTTCATAGTTCACCTCAAACACGATAATTATAGCATATTTGCCCAAAATATCTTATACTATTAATGTTTAATTAAGGAGTGTAAATAAATGGAATATATCATCGCTGCACTTTGTGCATATCTTTTCGGTTCGATCCCTTGGGCTTTGATCGTTGGTAAGGTATTTTATCAAACCGATATTCGAACCCAAGGATCAGGCAATCTTGGCGGAACGAATGCTGGTAGAGTCTTAGGTAAAAAAGCCGGGATCAGCGTGACGATCCTAGATGGCTTAAAAGCATTCTTCGTGGTCATGTTTTGTTATTACTTAGCGCCAAACACTTGCATCATCGCTGGTTTAGCTTGTTGTGTGGGACATTGCTTCCCAATATTCGCTAATTTCCGTGGTGGCAAGGCCGTAGCAACGACAATGGGGTATTTTCTAGCAATCAGCGTATTTATTACCCATCATATTTGGTGGCAATTCTTCTTTTTGGTATTATGCTTTTTTGCTATATTATATGTATGTAAGATGGTTAGCGTTTCGAGCATCTTAACGATCTTGATCGGTGTCATCATCACTTTTATCATTCAAGATGATCTAAGTTTATCACTATCATTTTTGATCCTATGGATCTTTGTTACCTACCGTCATAAAGAAAACTTAAAACGTGTCTTACGCCATGAAGAAAAGAAAATAACATGGATGTAAAAAAGATCGACCATATGATCTTACTGTAGTAAATCCACGTAATGCAAATTATCCCATCTTTGTAAAAACACAAAGGTGGGATTTTATTATTAGAATAAAAGCAAAAACATTAAGCAATGGAAGCTAAAAAATTAGCAATAAAAAACAATCCAAGCCAAATTGGCCTGGATTGTTTTTTGATGATATTTTAATTACATTGCTTCGTGCATTGTACGAGCAATAACGTCATCTTGTTGTTCTTTTGTTAACTTGTTAAAGTTTACAGCATAACCACTTACACGAATAGTTAATTGTGGATATTTTTCTGGATGTTGTTGAGCATCTAATAATGTTTCACGATTGAAAACATTTACGTTTAAATGATGGCCTCCACTTTGCGTATAACCATCGATCATTGTTACTAAGTTATCTACTTTATTTGACATATTATTCATCCTTTCCTAAAGCATCTGGTACGATTGAGAAGGTATTACTAATACCATCACGAGCATATTCATAAGGTAATTTAGCAACGCTTTCCAAAGAAGCTACAGCGCCATGAGAATCACGTCCATGCATTGGGTTTGCACCTGGAGCAAATGGTTGACCAGCTTTACGACCATCAGGAGTATTACCAGTTTTCTTACCATATACAACGTTTGAAGTGATTGTTAAGATACTCATTGAAGGTACACCATGACGATATGTACGGTGTTCTTTGATCATATTCATGAAAGTCTTAACTAGATCAGCTGCAATTTGGTCTACACGGTCATCGTTATTACCGAATTTAGGGTAATCACCTTCGATTTCGTAGTCAACTGCTACACCATCTTCATCACGAATTACTTTAACTTTTGCATATTTGATTGCTGATAAAGAGTCAGCTACGCAAGATAAACCAGCGATACCTGTCGCAAAGAAACGACGTACATCTTGATCATGTAGTGCCATTTCTAATGCTTCATAACAGTATTTATCATGCATGTAGTGAATGACATTTAAAGTGTTAACATATAAGCCAGCTAACCAGCTCATCATTTGATGATATTTTTCCATTACTTCATCATAGTTTAGATATTCGCTAGTAATTGGTTCGAAACGAGGTGAAACTTGGATCTTTTTCTTTTCATCCATACCACCGTTGATTGCATACAACAAGCATTTAGCCAAGTTAGCACGTGCTCCAAAGAATTGCATATCTTTACCAACTTTCATACAAGATACGCAACAAGCGATACAGTAATCATCACCCATTTCAATACGCATCAAATCATCATTTTCATATTGAATAGAGCTGGTTTCAATTGAGATTTTAGCACAGAAACGTTTGAATTCCATTGGTAGGTTTTTAGACCATAAAACAGTTAAGTTAGGTTCTGGTGCTGGTCCTAGGTTTACTAAAGTATGTAATACACGGAATGAGTTTTTAGTTACTAATGAGCGACCATCTAAGCTCATACCACCGATTGATTCTGTTACCCAAGTTGGATCGCCTGAGAATAGATCATTGTACTCAGGAGTACGCATGAATTTAACAAGACGTAATTTCATAACGAATTGATCCATCAATTCTTGACATTCACTTTCCGTGATCGTTCCATTTTCTAGATCTCTTTGCATGTAGATATCTAAGAAAGTAGAAGTTCTTCCTAGTGACATTGCTGCCCCGTTTTGATCCTTAACCGCAGCTAAATAACCAAAGTATACAGCTTGTACTGCTTCTTTAGCGGTAGTTGCTGGTTTTGAGATATCTAAGCCATAGATATTAGCCATTTGTTTCAAAGCTTCTAAAGCTCTGATTTGTTCGCTAACTTCTTCACGTTCACGAATTCTTTCTTCAGTCATTGATCCTAATAAGATCGTATTTAATAAGTTTTTCTTATCTTCGATCAAATAATCAACACCGTATAAAGCAACACGACGATAGTCCCCTACGATTCTTCCACGTCCATATGCATCAGGAAGTCCAGTGATGATACCACAAGTTCTTGCTTTACGCATTTCTGGTGTATATGCATCAAATACCCCTTGATTGTGAGTTTTCGCATATTTAGTAAAGATATCTTTGATTTCTGGGTCGATTTCATAGCCATAAGCTTTTAATGCAGCTTCAGACATTCTAATACCACCTCTTGGTTGTAATGAACGTTTGAATGGTTTATCAGTTTGGAAACCAACGATCTTTTCTAGATCTTTATTCAAATAACCTGCTGCATGAGAAGTTAGTGTACTAACAACTTTAGTATCTGCGTCTAATACTCCGCCTTTTGCTCTTTCTTCTTCATTCAAGGCCATTACTTGTTCCCAAAGCTTTTTCGTTGCATCAGTAGCTTCGCATAGGAATGTATCGTCCCCTTTATATTCTGTGTAGTTTAATTGGATAAAGTTACGAACATCGATTTCTTTGCTCCATTTACCTTCTTTAAACCCGTTCCAAGCTTCAAATCTCATTATTTACCCTCCTTATCGATTTTATCTTGCAATGCCTCAATATATAAACCGAAAATTTCTTCTGGTTGATATCCTTTGACAACGCCTATTATTTTACCATAATTTAAGAAAAAAGTGGTATTGATCTGTTCAATCTGATAATAATCTAATAGTTTAGGAAAATCTTGAACATCGATGAAATAAATTTTGGCGATATCAGCATATTTATTGATGATGTCATACATAGCCACACAGCTTGCACATCCATTACCGCTTACACTTACGATCGTAAAACGCTCATTGGCAAACGTTTCTTGAAAATTGTTATCGTTTAACACTTAATATCTCCTTTGCTAGTGCGATTTCTTCTTTGGTGCATAGCTTCGTATCAGTTAAGGGGTAGCTGATATTAAGCTGTTCATATTTTTTTATGCCCATTTTATGGTATGGTAGCACCTCGACCTTATCGACATTTTTTAGTGTATCAATAAATGCTTTGGTCTGCAATAAATATGCTTCATCGTTGGTATAACCATTAACCAAAACATGTCTGATCCACATTTTCTTACCATGATCATCTAAGTATCTAGCAAAACGCAAGATGTTTTGATTGCTTGAGCCGGTTAATTCTTGATGGATCTTATCATCGATATGTTTGATATCTAGTAAGAATAAATCCGTATAGGTTAATAATTCGGCATACTTTTCGTCATCTTTGAAATAGATGCCACTTGTATCCACCGCAGTATGCAAACCAATCGTTTTACATTTTTTAAATAATTCAATCACAAAATCAATTTGTCGAAGTGGTTCCCCTCCAGTAACTGTTACCCCACCATCTTTGATGTAATTTAAATATTTTTTGATTTGCGAAAAAACTTCTTCAGCACTGTATTCTTCACCACCTGCAAAATCCCAGGTATCTGGATTATGACAGTATTTGCAACGTAATGGACAACCTTGCATGAAAACGACAAAACGTACGCCAGGTCCATCTACCGTTCCAAAACTTTCAAATGAATGTATCTTTCCCATAATTTCACCTTCTTTAATTTGGTATATCATACTATAAAAAAAAGCTGATGGTCAATTATGACTATCAGCTAAATTTTAAGCATTGATACCTTTGATGGTATATTCATCAATTTCTTCTTTATATTTTTTCTTTTTACGTGGTTTATCTTTATGATTGCAACGTAATAAATACCAAGTATATGGGGCAATATAAATACTAGAATAAGTACCAGCCAACAAGCCAACGATCATTGCAAAGGTAAAGGTAAAGATCGAATC
>JALEMK010000163.1 GCA_022768265.1 Erysipelotrichaceae bacterium | reverse complement strand
TCTAATAGGTTATACCTGGTGGGGATGCATCGATCTAGTGTCAGCAGGAACAGGAGAGATGCGAAAACGCTATGGGTTCATCTATGTAGATAAAGATGATGAAGGTAAAGGAACTTTTGCAAGAAGCAAGAAAGATAGTTTCTATTATTACCAAAAGATTATCAATGATAATGGAATTTAAATAAGGAGATACAATGAGGAAAATTTATTTATTTTGTGCTGCTGGAATGAGTACAAGTTTACTTGTAAATAAAATGCAAGAAGCAGCGAATGAAATTGGCTATGATGCAGAAATTGCTGCATTTCCGGTCAGTGAAACTGCACGCTATGGATCGCAAGCAGATATAATTTTGTTAGGGCCGCAAGTTAGATTTAATTTAAAAAAGGTCCAAGAACAGTTTCCAAAAAAACCTGTTCATGCCATTGACATGCGTGATTATGGAACAATGAATGGAAAAGGGGTAATTTCTACAGTAAAAAAAATATTAGGGGATGAATAGTATTAAATAATATCTTAAAAAGATAGTTGTTATATACAGTAAATCTGATTAATTTGGCACAAAAAAATATCTAAGTTGAAGAGATTTACTAGAAGTATCTATTTACTGTTTATAGATTAAGATAATAAGTGTGTAACAAATGGATGTTTATCTGTATTTTACAGATGACATCCATTTTGTTTTAGATTGAATGTTTTTTTGAGTTACACGCTTCAAAAAAGTAGAAAACAACATGATTTTATTTTATCTAATTCATTTTGTAAAAAAAAGCAAACCTATTTTGAATATATCCAAAATAGGTTTGCTATATAAGAGTAAATTTTTTTATTTAGTAAACTAAAGCACACCACATGCCTTGTGCATTGGCAATCGCAATATTAGCTGCATTGGCATCCATCAAGATAGCGCGATGGCCGCTAGAGTTTAACCACCAATTTAACTTATCTTCTACGGTTGAACCAGCATAAGTTAAGATTTCTAATGGGTGATTGTTATAAGCTACGCCTAGTTCATCAAAAGCGGTCTTATAATGTGAACCATCTGGACGAACATGCGAAGTGTTGCCGATTGATTCTTGAGCTCTAATTGCCGCAGCTTGTTGAGCTAGATCATCGCCAAGCGCTAAAGCATGAAGACCATTAGCTGCGCGTTGTTCGTTGATCAAATCTAACATATACTGGATATCATCACCAGTATATACGACATTAGAAATATCGACAGAAGTTGGGCTTACGGTAACAGGTACCTTAACTTCGGTCACATTTGCGCTTTGGTCTTTAGATGTGATGGTCATTTCATAGCTACCTAAAGTAGCAGTATCAACGTTATGAGTAATCGTTACATCAGGATATACTGCCGAATTATCGTACGTATATTCTAAGTAATCCCAAGGGTTAAATTCGCTGTCTTTGGTAACAACGATGTTATCGCTAGTTGCTTGTACCACAGGTGCTGTAGTATCTACGACCTTTAGGTTGATCTGCATGTTTTGCGAATTTTCAATTACTGCAAGACTTGAGGGATTAGATTTGATGTTGATCGAAGCATTGACGATGTTATCGCCTACGACGCTAGTATCGATCTTATCGACCGTTAGCGTGGTGTTATTGATATCGACATGGTTGATATCAATGTTATCCATATTATGCAAAATTGAAGTCTTGATCAAGTCAACATTTTCGATAGAGTTAACCTCAACTTCGATTGTTTGAATCATTTTTTCAGTGTCATGATGCACTACTTCAGCCTTTGGTGTTAAAGTAGTGATGCTAAGTGTCATTAGTGTTACAAGTATATATCCGGCTAATTTAGTTAGTTTCATTCGTTCCTCCTTTAAACACGGGTACTATTGTAACCAAGTTTTAAAGGAAAAGTCAAATTTTTAGCGGGAATTCTTTAGTTTTTTAAGGTTTTTGGTGCGTTTAAGCGTTTTCAGCTTTTGAAAATTGACCAATAATTGGTTTTCAGCTTTGCTGCTATTTTGTGGGGTGTAGAATTGAACATCCTTGATCTCATCAGGTAGATATTGGATAAAAGGCCACAAGTCGCTGCGTTC
>JALEMK010000160.1 GCA_022768265.1 Erysipelotrichaceae bacterium | reverse complement strand
TCTAATAGGTTATACCTGGTGGGGATGCATCGATCTAGTGTCAGCAGGAACAGGAGAGATGCGAAAACGCTATGGGTTCATCTATGTAGATAAAGATGATGAAGGTAAAGGAACTTTTGCAAGAAGCAAGAAAGATAGTTTTTATTATTATCAAAAGATCATTAGTCAAAATGGCATTAAATAAAACGGCAGTTCCTTGTGAGCAAATTAGTTGCGACTAACTTTTACGGCTGTTAGAATATAACCATCAAAACGATATGAGACATAGGTTTAATAACAACCAGATTACCATGTCGTAATGTGTTACTTCAATAAGGAGGAAAACAAGATGGAAGAAGTAAAGGAAATCTATTCAATGCCAAGAATTGGTGAAACTGCTCCAAGCTTTGTTGCAAAAACAACGCAAGGGACCATTAACTTCCCAGAAGATTATAGAGGTAAATGGGTCATCTTATTCTCACATCCAGCTGATTTTACCCCAGTATGTACAACTGAATTTATGACATTTGCTAGCATGCAAGAAGAATTTAAAGCTATGAATGTTGAATTGATTGGTTTATCGATTGATAGTATCTTTGCACATATTGCATGGCTTAGAACGATCAAGGAAAAGATCAAATGGAACGGATGGGAAAATTTGGAAATTACTTTCCCAGTTATCGAAGATATCAAGATGGAAGTCGCAAATAAATTTGGCATGATCTCGCCAAATGAATCAACTACCCAAGCTGTTAGAGCCGTCTTTTTCATTGATCCAGAGGCTAAGATAAGAACGATCATGTATTATCCGCAATCATTAGGACGTAATTTTGATGAGATCAAACGGGTTGTTCAAGGCTTACAAAAAGCTGATAAAGACGGCGTCGCCACCCCAGCAAACTGGCAACCAGGTGATGATGTGATCATGCCACCTCCAGGCTCATGTGGCTTAGCAAAAGAAAGGGTTGAAAGCAAAGCTGAAGATACTTATTGTTTAGACTGGTTCTTATGCTTCAAAAAGGATCATCAATAGGTTATAAAAAAGCATCATGGCTAATCGTCATGATGCTTTTTATGCGGAAAAATTAATCACCCCATCTTAGAATAACTAAGGTGAGGTGGTTAATCAGTGTTAATATATTTTAGCTTAATTCTGGTATTGTTTCATGAAAGCTTCAATATCATCGGCTTCTTTAATGATATCAGCGCTTAGATTGATACAACCATCATCGGTAACCAAGACATTATCTTCGATCCTGATACCAATATTTTCATCTTCTAGATATAAGCCTGGTTCGATCGTAAAGACATTGCCAGGTTCTAATTGATAGTTAGCGATGGTGACATCATGGGTTTCTAAACCTAGCATATGAGATACCCCATGCCAGTAATAATCATTGACCTTTTTACCATTTTCCAATAAGCCAATATCAGCCAATTCTTTTTCGTAGAAGTTGATTAGGGCGTTATTTAGTTCTCTTAATGTTAATCCAGGTTTAACCATGCTCATGATCAATTTATTACCTTTAAGTACGATATCATATATTTGTCTTTGGCGAGGGGTAAATTTACCATTTACAGGGAAAGTGCGGGTGATATCTGCGTTAAGATATTGATAAGATGCGCCTAGATCGCATAAAACTAATTCATTATCCTTAACGATTTGATCATTGCTGGCATAATGCAATATCGTAGCATTTTTTCCACCGGCAACGATCGAAGGAAAAGAATGCTCA
This sequence comes from Erysipelotrichaceae bacterium, assembly GCA_022768265.1. Taxonomy (GTDB): domain Bacteria; phylum Bacillota_I; class Bacilli_A; order Erysipelotrichales; family Erysipelotrichaceae; genus JALEVB01. The sequence goes on along the minus strand of JALEMK010000160.1, from coordinate 8,042 downwards.
CAAAGATTGCATTTTAAGACAAAGTCAAAATGGGCTTCTAATTCATTTTCCCTGATGCCAGCATGAGCATTTTTCATCATATTTTGGATTGCTAGATCAGTAACATGGATAGCTTGTTTTAGCTTGTTGATCTCATCTTCGTCTTTGATCATGCGTAATTTGGCCATGGCTGGTGCACTATTTAATATTGTAATATGCGGATATAATTCTTTTAACTTATTTGCAAAGATAGTTGCTTCGGTTAGTTGGTTGGCTTCTTGCTTGTTTAGGTCTAGATAAGCGTTGATCTGACTTGAACCATTGAAATTGCGGGACATAAGCGATGAAAGGACATCCCATAGTTCATTTATCTCATGAATGGCGTTGATACTGGATGTTTTAGCAGCTTGCTCTGGTAAGATCCTGCCTCCTACCCATTTAGCAAGCACTTCATCATAAGGTTCGATGAAAAGATATTCAAAATATTTTCCTTGGCATTTACCTATCAATAAGACCATATTTTCTTTATCTAGGCCTGTAAGCCAATAGAAATTACGATCAGTAGCAAAAGCATATTTTTCATCGCCTAATTTATAAGGAGCTTTACCGCTGAAAAAGAAAGCTAGGGAATTATCGTTTAATTGTTTACTGAAATGTTCTCTTCTTGATTGAAACATATACATACCTCCATATGTTAGTAATTATAGCACGAATAATGAAATGCTTATTTATATTTATTAGGGAAAGATGCTATAATTGTTGTGTGTTATAGACAAAGAAATTGATATTTGTTATAATACTTACGTTTTTTTTGATCGATCATATATGGTGCAAATATGGTGCGCTAAGTTTCTACCCGGTTACCGTAAATTTCCGGACTATGATGATATTTTTGAAGAGGATCTTTGGCTTCTATATATCACATATAGAAGCCTTTATATTTTTATAGCGAAAAGGGGAAAAACGAATGAAAAAAAATATGCCGTATTTATTCTTGCTACCAGGAATCGTGTTGTTGATCTTTTTCTTGATGGTACCATTATTTACGATCTTATGGCCAACATTATTTCCAGATGGGTTTTCGTTGAGCTCATATACTAGCTTTTTTACTGATGAGTATTATATTGAGATACTTATGCGAACGATTCGGATTGCGTTGATTTCTGCAATCGTTTGCATCGTGTTAGGGGTACCAACAGCCTATTTTATTTCAAGATGCAATGCTAAATGGAAAGGAATACTGATTGCAGTATCCATCTTTCCGATGTTGACCAATTCCGTAGTTAGATCATTTGCATGGATCAATATCTTGGGGAAAAATGGCGTTATTAATAATATGTTGATGGCATTAGGAATCATCAAAGAACCAATAGGTATGTTATATACGGAATTTTCCGTTTTGATAGGTACGATATATTTGTTTTTACCATTGATGATCATGACTTTGGTAGGGGTCATGGATCATATTGATAATGATATGATGGAGGCAGCAGAAAGTTTAGGAGCAAACAAATTAACGGCTTTTATGAAAGTGGTATTACCTTTAAGCGTACCAGGTATCATTACAGGAGCCGTGCTAGTATTTACAGGAGCCCTTACAGCATATACTACCCCACAATTATTAGGGGGAAATAAATCGTTGGTCTTAGCTACGCTGATTTATCAAAGAGCCATGACCTTAAACGATTGGGCAGGAGCTGGAGTTATTGCAGCGGTGATGATCATCATTACATTGGTTGTAATGAAAGGTTTAAACATCGTGGCAGCGAAATTAGATAAGCGAGGTGAAGTTGATGCGTAGATATAAGGGGTTGACAGTATTTGCCATTTTGGTATTTGCTTTTCTATTTGTACCTTTGTTGATCATTGCCGTTACGGCATTTGGAAGTGAACCTACGATCACTTTTCCGATCAAAGGTTTTTCATTAGCATGGTTTGCTAAAGCACTAAGCTCGGATTCATTTAGGAAAGCTTTTGCTTTAAGCATGGAAATTGCTTTTTTAGCAACCCTGTTAGCGTTGATCGTGGGCATCCCTGCAGCGTATGCCTTGTCAAGACATAGTATCAAAGGACGTAAATTGATCAAAAACTTTTTCTTATCACCAACGATCGTACCAGGTATCGTTGTTGGTTATGCCTTATTTCAATTTGTGGTCATCAAATTACGTTTACCAGTATTCCAAGGGTTATTATTAGGGCATTTCTTGGTGGTATTGCCATATATCATTCGGGTAGTAGGCGGTTCTTTGGAACAATTTGATTATTCTATTGAAGAAGTGGCATGGAGCCTTGGGTGTAATAAACCATTAGCTTTTTTCAAAGTAGTGCTTCCTAATATATCTAGTGGGATCATTTCTGCATTTTTATTAGCGTTTATAAATTCCTTTAATAATATTCCCGTATCAATGTTTCTAAGTGGTCCAGGAATAACGACCTTACCAGCATCATTGATGAGCTATGTTGAATATAATTATGATCCAACCGTATCGGCGGTTTCAGTTTTGTTGATGCTAGCAACGATCATCATCATGTTTATCGTAGAAAAAACTTTAGGCATTTCGGCCTTAGCTAAGTAGGAGGAAAGTATGGCATTTGTAGATTTAAAAGATATCTGTGTAAGCTATGATGGCAAGAATAATATCTTAGAAGGTTTGAACTTACAGATCAAGGAAGGGGAATTAGTTTCCTTATTAGGTCCTTCAGGCTGCGGAAAGACCACGACCCTAAGAGTGGTGGCTGGTTATATTGATACCAAAAGCGGAGAGTTTTTGGTCGATGGTCAAAATTACACCAAGGTTCCAGTGCATAAACGTAATTTTGGTATCGTTTTTCAAAGCTATGCCTTGTTTCCTCATCTAACGGTTAAAGAAAATGTTGCATTTGGCTTAAAGATGCGCAAGATGGATAAAGCCATCATCGAGCAAAAGGTTGATGCGATGTTAGAGGTATGCGGACTTAGTGAATATAAAGATCGTTTACCAAAGCAAATGTCGGGGGGACAACGTCAAAGGGTCGCCCTAGCTAGAGCGTTGGTCATAGAACCTAAATTATTATTGCTTGATGAACCATTATCCAATCTAGATGCTAAATTACGCATTCAAATGCGGGTGGAAATAAAACGTTTGCAAAAACAATTAGGTATCACAACAATTTTTGTAACGCATGATCAAGAAGAGTGCTTCTCGATCTCTGATCGTGTAGCGGTCATGAACAAGGGCGTAATTGAGCAATATGACACGCCAGAAAATATTTATGCTCATCCTAAGACAGAATTTGTTGCCCGTTTTATTGGGTTTGAAAATTTCATCGATGTTACTAAAAAAGAGTCAGGGATATATCAAGCTAAAGACCATATCTTCCATGTTGATACGCAAGAAATGCAAAATGATACCAAGATCACTATTCGCCCAGATGATATCGAGATTCTAGACGCTCCTTGTAAAGAAAATGGAGTATCTGGTATGATTCAGGTGCGTACATTCTTAGGTAAAAGCTATCAATACGAAGTTAAGACCGATATCGGGACTTTGATCGTCAATGGAGATGGTAATAAAGTGTATGAGACAGGAGATACCTTACATTTGTATCTACCTTCCCATAAAATTGTTCTTGTTTAATAAATAGGAGGGAAAGAAAAGAACATGAAGAAATTAGTTTATCTAATGCTATGCGCGGCAATGGTGCTAGGAATTAGTGGTTGTTCATCTACAACCAATGAAGAAGCATCAACAGGTTGTACATTAACGGTTTCTACATTCCAATTAAGTGAAGACATCGTTAATGAAGATATCGTCAAACCATTTGAAGAAAAGTATAACTGTGATGTCATTACTGATCTAGGTAATGCAGCAGATCGTTATACTAAATTGCAAAATAACCCAGAAAGCGGTATTGATGTTATCGAGCTAAACCAATCAACAGCGGCTCGTGGTTATGAAGCCGGTCTGTTTGAAACTTTAGATAGTAGCAAAGTTACTAATTTAGGGGAGTTGATTGCTCCAGCTAAAGCAATGCAAGAAGCTAGTGGCTATGGACCAGCTTTTGTTATTCAAAGTGTTGGTATCGTATATGACAAAGAAGCTGTTGGATATGAAATCACTTCTTGGGATGATCTATGGAATGAAGATCTAGCAGGAGCTATCGCCATTCCTGATATCACAACAACATTTGGTCCTGCAATGGTTTATATCGCAAGCGAACATGCAGGTCAAGATATTACTGTAGATAATGGCGAAGCAGCATTTAAGGCTTTAGAAGAAATCAAACCTAATGTTGTTAAAACTTATACTAAGTCTTCAGATCTAGCTAATATGTTTGCAGCAGGAGAAATCAAAGCGGCAGTTGTTGGAGATTTTGCTGTACCTAATATCCAAAAAGCGGCAAATCAAGTTGTTTATATGGTTCCAGAAAGTGGAACATATGCTAACTTCAATACGATTGATGTCGTAGCATCATCTGACAATAAAGAAATGGCTTATAAATATATCGAATGGCGTATTTCGCAACAATTGCAAGCAGTAACAAGCTTATCATTAAATGAAGGCCCTACTAATGCAAATGTTGAATTAAATGAAGAACAAGCAAAGAACCTAACTTATGGTAAAGTAGCAGAAAATGCTAAGACCATTGATTATACATTCGTTAATCCATTATTGCCAGAATGGACCGATCAATGGAATCGTATCCTTAATCGTTAATTGAGGTAAGCTTATGGCATATGATATGATCGTAAAGAATTGTTGGGTATTTAACAGTTTTTTAAAACGCTTCAACAAGGTTGATGTAGCTATCAAAGAGGGTAAGTTTGCTTATCTAGCAACCTCAATTAAGGAAGATGGGGCGACCATCATTGATGGTCAGGGCGCTTATATGATCCCAGGGCTGATCGATATCCATATGCATATTGAAAGTTCAATGAGTATTCCTTCACGTTTTGCCGATGCAGTATTGCCTCATGGTACCACTACGGTCGTAGCTGATCCCCATGAGATCGCAAATGTCTTTGGCGAAGAAGGGATACTCTTCTTTTTAGCTCAAAAAACCCCATTGGATATTTTTTATGGCATTCCCTCTAGCGTGCCAGCAACCAACCCGCACTTAGAAACCACTGGCGGACTCATCAGCGAAAAAGAAGTAATATCGCTGATGAATGATCCGCGGATCATCTGCTTAGGGGAAGTTATGAACTTTCATGATGTGTGTTACGATAATAATTCGTTAAGTGCGAAGATCATCGCTGCTTGTCAAAAACAACGTTTCCAAATGCCGTTGGAAGGGCATTGTCCGAAGATTTCAGGAGAAGAGCTTGCGCATTTTATAAGTAAGGGGATTAGTGCTGATCACACCCACCAAACAGCGCAAAGCGTCTATGAAAAAATTACTAATGGCATGTTTTTGGAAATACAACGTAAATCAATGAGCCAAGAGGTTATCGATACCTTGATCAAAAACCAGTTTATGGAATATTTTTGTTTGGTAACCGATGATGTGATGGCAGATAAATTAAGATACGGTCATTTAAATGAATTGGTTGCATTAGCTATCAAGCTAGGCATGCCTAAAGAAATGGCAATCTATTGCGCGACCTTTACCCCAGCTAGGCGGATGCATCTTGAAGATCGGGGCGCTATTGCACCAGGAAGGATCGCTGATTTTATCTTGTTAGATGATGTGGAAAACTTTAAGATCAAGGCGGTATATAAAAAAGGGATAAATGTTGAAAGCTTGCCGCAAACCGCAATAGCCCCTATTCCTTGTGCTTTTAGATATTCGCTGAAATGCGCTAAGGCAGATAAGGCGGCTTTTAGTTTAGAAGCAAAAGGACAGCAGGCCTTATGCAATATCATGGCCATTGAACCACATTCAACTTTTACCCACCATCAGCAACGCTGGTTGACTATCAAAGATGGAAAGATTCAATGGCAAAAGGAGCTGGCCCTTTTGACCGTATTTGAACGTTATGGAAAAAGCGGTAAATATGCGCATGGGTTAGTAGCAAACAGCTTGAAAGCGCAAGGAGCCATTGCTACAACATGGGCCCATGATCATCATAATGTTTTGGTATTAGGAACTAATGAAGATGATATGCTGATGGCCCAGCATGAATTAATAAATATGCAAGGCGGCTTTGTGGTAGTTAAAGATCAAAGTGTCATTGCGAAATGTTGTTTGGAAATTGGCGGGATCGTATCAGCCCGCGCAATCGATAAACTAGGGGATGACCTAGAACAAGTCAGAGCGGCCATGCAGCAATTAGGATATGAACACGATAATGAGATCATGTCGATCTCAACCCTTTCTTTATTGGTATCACCGGCCCTAAAGATCAGTGATAAGGGCTTGGTATTGACCAAGGAACAAAAGATCATTGAGCTTGTGGAGGAAATAAGATGAGAAAATTAATAACCAATGGCTGGATCTTAACGATGGATGAGCATGATCATGAATATCGGCAGGGGGATATCTTGATCGAAGATGATAAGATCGTTTATGTGGGAAGCAAAAAAACGCATGAGCAGGTAGATGAAATAATCGATGGGCAAGATTGTTTGATCATCCCTGGAATGGTAAATACGCATTGCCATGTACCTATGATGCCATTTCGCTCACTAGGGGATGATTGTCCCGATCGTTTACGTCGTTTCTTATTCCCATTGGAAAATGCCTGCATGAAGGCAGAATTGGCATATGCAGCAGCAAAGTATGGAATGGCTGAAATGCTTTTATCAGGGATAACGACGTTTGCGGATATGTATTATTTTATGGATGAACTTGCAACCGCAGCAAAGAAAATGGGCATCAGAGCATTATTGGGAGAAACGGTCATCGATCAACCAACATGTGATGCTAGCAATGATCAAGAAGGCTTGAGAATTGGTGAACAGTTTATTCAAAAATGGCAAGGAGATTGCTTGGTAAAGCCGATCCTAGCACTGCATGCAACCAATACCAATAAAGCTGAAACCTTCCAAAAAGCGATGGCTATCGTAAACAGATACGATACGCTATTGATGAGTCACGTAGCAGAAATGGATTATGAGATGAAATACTTTGCTGAAACTTATCAAATGACGCCGATAGAATGGTTAAATAGCATCAATTGCTTAAATGATCGTTTATTAGCAGTTCATTGTATTCATGTATCTAATAATGATATCGAATTGATGAAAGAACATGATGTAAAGGTTGCTCATTGTCCAGCTTCTAATCTTAAAGCTGGTAAAGGGATTGCTCCTGTTAAAGATATGATCGATCAGAATATTGCGGTAGGATTTGGAACAGATGGCGCAAGTAGTGGCAATACTTTAGATTTATTTATTCAAATGCGAATGTTTGCCGGAGCCCAGAAAACAAAGTATCATGATCGATCGCTATTTCCAGCTAAAGAAATTGTCAAAATTGCGACCATTGGCGGAGCCAAAACTTTAATGATGGATAAAGAAATTGGAACACTAGAAGTTGGGAAAAAAGCAGATATCGTCATGATATCGCTAGCGGGCGTACATATGTTTCCTCAACATGATCCATATTCTTTGTTAGTATATAGTGCCAATGCCCAAGATGTTAAACATGTTTTTGTTAATGGGCAACAAGTAGTCAAAGATCGCAACTTAGCTGTTTCCCTAGCTGCCTTAAGACAGGAATTAGCTGATAATATGGAAATATTTAATCAAGAAGCAGCCATATTAAGTCAAAAAATACTATAAATCGTAATTTATGATTAATATTTATACCATTTTGTATCATCTACTGGGCCGTTCTTATTACATAAGAGTCATTTTAAGACCAAAAACATATTTGCTAGCGCTTACAATTGGTTGAAATTCCTGTTAAAATCACTATTGTTTAATAAAGAAAACTATTGTAGTATAAAAGTACCAAAAATATCTAAATAATATCTAAATAAAGCTAAAGGAGGGATCAGCATGAAAAGTAGGTTTTCAAAGATCATGGCCATCTTTGTATCATTGTTAATGATATTAACGATGACCAATGTTGAAGTCATCATGACCTTGGCGCAAGAAACAAACGATCAAAAAACGATATTGGCCTTTGAACAGTTG
>JALEMK010000155.1 GCA_022768265.1 Erysipelotrichaceae bacterium | reverse complement strand
AAAAAAAACTAGCAAAATTGCTAGTTTTTTTAAAATTTAGCCAAATCAAAAGTTTTTAAATACGCTTTGGCATCTTCGATGGTCGCTAACAAACATTCATCATCAAATGGTGATCTTAAGTTAGCCTCCTCTACTAATTGCAAGAAGGTCTTGGTTCCACCTAAACGGCATAATTTAATATAATCATGCCATGCTTTATCATCTTGATTATACATGCGATCCCAAAATTGTAAGGCACAAACTTGTGCTAAGGTATAATCAATGTAATAGAATGGACTAGCAAAGATATGACCTTGTTGATACCACCAACAACCCTTCTCTAACATTTCATTTCCCTCATAATCTTTAAATGGTGTATATCGGCGTTCTAATTTGCGCCAAGTTTCTTTTCGTTGTGCTGGAGTCATATCAGGGTTAGCATAGATTTCATGTTGGAAATGATCTACTAAGACCCCATATGGTAAGAATTTAAAAACATTTGAGAAATGGGCATAGTAATACTTTTGGGTATCATCGCCAAAGAATTTATGCATATAAGGATAAGTGAAAAATTCCATGCTCATTGAATGGATCTCACAACTTTCCAAAGTTGGAAATACACATTCAGGAACATTGATATCCTTGGCTGCCAAATATGAGTTTAAAGCATGTCCGGCTTCATGGGTCAAAACTTCTACATCTCCTCTGGTACCATTAAAATTACTGAAGATAAATGGTAACTTATATTCTGGAAATTCTGTGCAATATCCACCTAATTCTTTATTTGGCTTACTTTCTAGATCCCATAGTTCATTATCGATCATGACATCGATAAATTCAGCAGTTTCCTTAGACATTTGATGATACATCCATTTAGCAGCTGCAATCTTTTCATCATAACTTTCTACTGGTTTAGGATTACCAGATAAAAATTCATAATCATAATCATAGTATCTAACTTTATCGACATTGATCCTATTAGCTTGTGCATCCACGATTTCTTGAGCCAAAGGCACCACATGCTTTGCAATCATGTCGCGATATTTACTAACCATCTTGGCATCATAATCTAAACGCAGCATGCGATCATAACCCACTTGAATAAAATTATCATAGCCTAATTTCAATGCAATTTGATGTCGTACATGAACTAATTGATCATAAATCTCGTCAAATTTTGCTTCATTATCTTGATAAAAACGCATTTTAGCATCGAAGGCTTTTTTACGAATATCACGATCTTGACTAGAACAATAAGCCGCAATCTGCGCTAGATTACACTCTTTGCCATCAAATTCAATCTTCGCGCTGGCTTTTAATTTACCATATTCACTGATTAACTTATTTTCTTGCTGTAACAATGGAATAATCGCTTCATTAAAGCTACGGGCCTTACATTCTGCTATTTTAAAATATGGTTCGTAGATCTCATCTAATAATTCTTCGCGATATGGCTTGCTGATGGCGATATTCGCAATATCAGTAAAATATTTTTGGAGTACTGGTCTTTGCATATCCCACCAGTCATTTTCTTCATTATAGAATTCATCTGCCGTATTGATCGAGTGTCTAACACTGACAAGATTGCCCATAGTATCGATATGCATTTGCAACTGGCATATTTCTTGAAATATAGCTTTAAATGTAGTTGCATCTTGCGCTTCTTGCAAACGTTTAGCTAAGTTTTCTAATTGCTCACAAGTTTTCGCAAGATCAATTCTTTCGTATTTTAGATCTTTAAATTTCATCAAACTCACCTCTTTTAGCATTATATCATAATCTTAATAAATTATGATGTTTATCCCTTCATAAAGTCCAACTTTATTTAAAGGTTGGTAGGGATCGAGTTTGATATTGGTATATTTTTCAAAAAGTACGACCTTCAAGAAATCATAATACTTTAGTTGATCGATCATCTTTTGCAGCAACAGCAAATTATCATACATGCTTCTATTGATATCCAAGATGACCTCTAGCTTGATATCCACGATCACAAATTCCAAACAAGCATAGATATCATTGACCATATAACTTGACCCTTTCGATTTGTCCTTGATATTCAAGATAGCCTTCATCATGAACTAGATCTTTTTTTACATGATAATTGAATAAATATTGGTCTTTAAAGCCTGGTCCGATCCATAAACGATATTCATAATAATGTTCATCGATCATCTTCAAATAATCTTTATAAGCCATGATGTAGACATTACTTGGCTCAGTAAGATCTTTCGATATCTTAATACCTTGCTGATGGCATATCATGATAAATTTTGCAATGCAAGCTGGTTGCTTGCTGATAACTAATAATGGAAAACTATCGATGTGGATATTATCATAGCTCGAATAACTAATCCCTATTAACAATTTGCTCTTTTGCATATTAGCCAAGATCTTTTGCGGCATGACCTTGATCTTGCTTTGCTTAGGTTGGCATTGTTTAGCTATTAGGTCTAACAAAGCTTGTTTATTAGTCAATATCTCGATAAATGGTAAGATATGTTCATCCTTGCAAAAACCATAGCTTTGCTCGATATCTAATTCACTTGCTTCATTGCTGTTAAAGATATTTATTAATTCATTTTTATCCTTGATTCCAATGCTTATACGCTCATTGATCAAATTTAAGCAACGAGCGCTGATCGCGGATGTATTATAAGCAATGATCAAAATAGTAGCTTTATAACTTTCATGATTCATCAATAAATCGATCAGATATGGCTGTAAAGATTCATACGATGTCCAAAATTTTTGAATATTAGAAAAGATGATCAGCTTTCGCTGTTGATCATGACAATTAAAACGAAAGAAGTTTTCTTTCTGTTCCAATGTATCCACCATTTCTAACCATAATTGTTGTTTGATATCTTCATCTAGCAATAAACCATCATCAAAGATATAACCCTCTTTTATCTCGTTTAAACTTGCTTTAAGCACATTATAAAGATATGTTAATAAAAACGCTTGCTGATCTTTTAATTGATGAATAAATGCGATCAATGGTTGATTAGTATGCAAGTAGCATGTTTGTTGATTATGATAAAAATCATCCTTAATGCCGATGATGATACCCTTATGATTATCATAAGGGATTTGTAAGCAATCAATAGCGCTGATTGGTTCTAGAAACAATGCGCTAGTCTTATCGTATGGAGCTAATGCACATATTTTATTAGCTACAGCAGCAATTTGTGTAGGAATCGTCTGCTTGCTAAAATTTTTCTCGATCGTGATATTTTTCATTTCATCTAAGAGCTGGATACGATTTTTATTATAGAGATAATCTTTTGCTACCATGCCATAACCACTTTTACCTTTATACATTTGTTCATCACATTTCAAGATAAAGTCTCCTGCACTTTTTAATTTACTTGCTTCATCAGATCCTATGACTTCCATCGAATCTTCTTTATTTTGTACTTTCAAACAAATGGTAAAGTGCATATTAGCATATATTTGCTCATCAATAATACCGCGGGGTTTTTGGGTAGATAAGATCAAATGAATGCCTAAGCTTCTACCGATACGGGCTATTGATATCAATTGATAGATAAAATGATGTTGGGTTTGTTTTAATTCGGCAAATTCATCAACGACAATGATTAGATGTGCCAGTGCTGGAAGCAAGCTAGCATCATCATGAAATTGCTGATATTTATCAATATCCATCGAGGGCATGCTGAGCTGATCTGCCAACGCTTTAAACAGCTTTTGCCGACGAATACACTCGTTTTCTAATGCAACTAAACATCTTTTGATTTCGGTTTTATTTAAGTTAGTTACAGTTTGTATTAAATGCGGCAGATGATAACTTTTATTAGCAAACGCTTGGATCAATCCTCCACCTTTAAAGTCTATGATCATCAATTGCAATTGGGAAGGATGATATTTGGTACATAATCCCATCAAATAGCTAGTAATTAGCTCAGATTTGCCACTTCCCGTACTGCCCGCAATTAAGCCATGTGGTCCATGCTTTCCAGCTAAAAGATCTAATTCGATGCACTCATTGTTTTCATTTCGCCCTAAACAGCCAGAAATACCTTGATAGGTATGATTATAGTTCCAGTTTTCTAATATTTTTAGTTCATCGATATTCGTTATCTTTAACATATCAAATAAAGTAAACATCCTGATATACTTTCGTTGCTGATAATATAAATTATTCAACATAAGATAAAGTTGTTCCATGTTTGCTGCAAAATGACGATAGATATAGGTTTGATAACTAAAATCTTTAAAGATGATCTTATCTTTGGTCAATATCACTTGGTTGTCGTCATTTATTTGCGTGATATGCTCATAGATATTTAACACTCTTTGCTTTTTTAAAGTTAAAGAAGGTATAAAGTTAATATACAACACTTCATCGGTTAATGGTAGTTCATTTAAATAGCTCATATGTTTAGGATAGTTTATCAATAATCGTAAATCGCCATATGATAAATGTGGGATAAAACGCAAATAATTTCGTTTTTTTAAATCTTCTGATGAACATATGATACAGATTTGTAGATCATCTGGATGAAAATAGGTTGTTAACTGCAATAATAGATAATCGACAAAATCATCTTCATCAATCACCGCAATTTCTCTATATTTTTTTAAATTTAAGCAATAGTAACTCTCAATCATCTTGCTATCATGCAAAAACTCTTGATAACTAGGAAATAGCTCATCATCACTAGCGATATCTAGATCATTAATAGTTATATCTAGCTCATAATGAGCTTCACCTAATAAAACCCAAAGATAGTCTTCCTGATCGATCTTCTTGCTCCATAAAAGATTATCCCTATTCATGACCTTTTGATATAGCAGCATAAAGGTAGCATAGCGTTCATGTAAGATCTTGTCATAGACTTTTTTAGTATTGTCTACATTTGCTTTTTGCTGCTGTAACATGGCTATAAAGGTTCTTTTTCTTTCTTCTAATTTTTGAGCATATTTTTTTTGTTCATATTTTCTTTGCAATGGTAAAACTAACAAACTAGAAACCAACATCGTCATAGGCATTATCAGCATAGGAATAATTTCGATGATCGTTCTTTGATTCAGCAAAGCATTATATGTCATCAAGATCCCATTTATTAATGATGCGCACCCCATAAGTAAAGATGGTAAGATAGCAATGATCAAAGGCATAGGTTCAAAAATTGGCTTAGTATTCGGTTTATCTAAAGTAAGCTTAAACTTGGGTAGCTCATTATAAGCTTTAAATTTGGTCACATGATCTTTATTGATAAAACATGGCCGTTGATATTTATGATCATCTTCATATGGCTGCAAATTGACATAAACATTTCCTACTTGATTGATCATCACAAAATCATGATGAAAGCTAAATCGTAAATTGATGAATTCAAACAATTGGCCATCGACAAATTTAGCTTTTTTACCTCCAATCTCATAATTATTATTATGCAAATCAAAAATATAGATCGTTTTAAAGTTTTGATCTTGCAAACAAATATCATGATCTAGCTTATTACCAATGGTAATATAACGCTTGCTACACTGATATTTTTGATATGTATGATAATTATCATCATACATGCTGGTATATAGCTGATATTTGATCTGATCATAGCAAAAAAGATAAGTTTGCTCATGAAAAAGTGATAACTGCTGGTCATTAATGATCAGCTCATTATTTTGTTTATGGATCATCAATCCCATGAATTTTTGTGGAACATCTTCTAAAATAACAGCATGCTGATCTTTGGCCTGGATATAAACTAACATTAAACTTGTTCACCTTTTATCAAGACATGACATTCAGTATGATATTTTTCATCACTGGTATAAATTTCTACGATTCCACTACCTCTTTGAATGCCTGTTATGATGCCTTGATCATTAACGCTTAAACATGAGGCAGCATCACTACGATATTTAAGATCTTTTAGCGTATAACCTTTAGGTAAGCCTACAATGTTGATCTTGATCTGTTTTCCTTTAGCAACGATCAAGGAATAGTCTTTGATCGTTATCTTATCGCTCACCAACAATGGCTGATCAATATTTGGTTTAGGCCTTTTGCCTCTCGTACATTTATCAACAAAATGCCAATTTTCAATATGAAATTTACCATTATTGATCAATGGTGCATTGTTTTCATTTAAGATATTGAAATTCTTTTTAAAATTAAGCCTACCCAGCAATGAATTATCAGAATTCACCCCTGCATTTAATACTAGATAAGCTTTGATATCTCCACATACCAATACATCTTCAGCTTCTTGACTTGCTTCATCTAAAAAATCTAAAGGAAGATCACTTTTAAGGATCGTTTGATCATTATTGGAATCATAGATATGTATTTGGCTTTGTATAAGCCCTTTTATTCCTAGTTCGACATAAACATCCATCAAATTTAAATTAGCGGCATTCAAGCTGAAATAAGTCCTATTCATGATGCTTAAATTTGCCTTCATCACAAAATCTGTTTGATTATCATGATCAGAGATCAAGCGCAGATTACCATTACAAGTTTCCATCCCAACCACATGATCATTTGCAATGCTAAGCTCTACTCTACCACTAGCATAAATGTTTAATTGCAATTTGATCACCAAGTTTAATGGTGGCATTTGTACAAGCGGGATCGATATCGTTCCTAAGGGAATGCTTGCCGCAACGGTATCTTGTTGCTTTTTAAATATCGAGTTTGCCAAACTAACAAAATTAGTGCTATCAATATTTTGAAAATCAGCGTAGAGATCTTTAGCAATACCTTTTTTGATCCCTACGCTAAGATTACTAGCAAAATCCACTTTGAAATAAGCGTTTTTAAGGCTTTTATCTTCCATTTTATATCTGAATGATGGTCTAACATTATTCAAAGCAAATTTAAAGTATTGATCAAAACCATTAGCTATCTTTTTGCTAGCATTAACTACGACCTGGGCATTGCTTAGATTTATTTCGATCTTATACCCTTGGTAGCTCAAGGTCTTGCCTTTGATAAAGGGTCTAGCTAGACCCTGCGCAACAAAAGGTCTATCCAACACATAACTAGTCATACCATAATCTTCATAACCCTCATCAATAATCTTAGCATCTCTAAAATCAAGATCAAAACTATCCGCAATATCCACATCTTCAAATAGCTCTAAAGGATCACATGGCTTTATCGTTAACATATTGCCTTCATCCTTAATTTGGGTATCAATAACTTCGAAATAATTACCCTGATAATTAATGATATCATTGATGACTATTTCTGAGTCCTCGACAAGCAATTTGTCACCCTGTTGCAAAGCAGTTTCAATTTTTTTGATATTAGGATCATAGCTGATCTCATACTTTTGTTCAAAGGATAGATCGTTGCGTTTAGCTATGGCTTCCTTTAAAAGCGTTAAGGCTTGCTGTTTATCAACGTAAGCATCTGGATCTTTAGATGATATGATCTTTTGTTCATATGCTTTTTGAAGATAATCATGATCGTAAGCCTGATTGATCCTTAAGATCGTTTTAGCTAGATATTCGTTAGTTAGATCATCATGGATATCAAATTCATCTTCACTTAACAGGATATTCCAAGCCGCTAAACCTTGGATTATATGGTAATAATATGAATCATCCGCCATATTTTCTAATACTAGATATTCATCATTCACCTTTTGGATTCGCAATAATTCATATGCTGTCTCAAACCATTTAGCTAAGCTAATACGATTTATTGACGCATGCTGGCAACCTGCTAAGGTTGTCAGCATACAAAAGATCAAGCAAACCTTAAGTGTTTGCACTAGACGCATTCGCATTGATCGTTGTTTCCAAATTGTCATAACTAGATACAGTTAGCTCTAAAAATTTAGCATAAGCATTAATGGTTTCTTTTTGTACATCAAAACGATTTGCAAATTGATTGAAACGGGTCCTGATCGTATTGGCTGAATCAGAGATCCAACTAGCATTTAAGCTGTTCATTTGATTTTTCATATCCGTCAATAAGGTATAGATCCGCTCATTTAAGCTTTCTATTTGTTTTTGACAATTTTGTACTTCTTGCAACGATATCTTGATACTATTCATCCTACGACCTCCTAATTTGCCAAAGCTTGAGCTTGGCTAGCTAATTCATCTTGTAATTGTTTGTATGCTTTAGCACTGGCTCTTAAAAATTCGATATATTGCCAGATCAAAACATGTAGCTGATTAAAATCATCCTCATAACCGGCAATTTGCGTACTAAAGGCTTGATTATCCTTTCCGTTCCAACTTGTTTTCATCAAGTCAACCTCATCGAAAAGTTGGTTATATGCTTGCTTATACAGATTAGCCATCTCTTCGATCTTATTCGCACAGGTTTCCACTTGTGCAACTTCAACCATGATTTGTCTCATATCATTTCCTCCTTGTGCTATATATATGCAAGATCTAAATTGTTTCCTTGAATAAAAAAAGATCTATATCATTATCTAAATGATATAGATCCTAGAATGATCATTTATTTATTGTTCGCTTTTATGAATATCATTTAAAATTGCATCTAATTTACGTGCTTTTTCAAATGATTCATCTAATTTAAAAGTTAATTCTGGTACACGACGAATCTTTAGCCGTTTGCTTAATTCGCTACGTACAAAACCTTTCGCTTTATTTAATGTTTTCAAGCCTTTTTCGTTACGTTCTTTCTTACCTAAGAATGTAACATAAACCGTGGCATAGCTATGATCATTGCTGACCGTTACATCGGTAATGGTCACAAAACCAATAGACGGATCTTTTAAGGAAAATTGAATGATATCACTGATTTCTTTAAGGATGATCTGATTTAAACGTTCTTGTTTAACAGTAGCCATACTTACTCAGCTTCTTTGATCTGGTCTTGGTAAGCTTCCAGAATGTCTCCTTCTTTGATATCATTATAATTTTCAATTGTTACCCCGCATTCAAAGCCACTTGTAACTTCTTTAGCATCGTTTTGGAAACGTTTCAATGATCCAAGTTTACCATCATATACCACGATACCATCACGGATCAAGCGCACTTTAGCATCACGAACAACCTTGCCATCTGTAACCATACATCCTGCGATCGTTCCAACTTTGCTAACTTTGAAAGTTTGTCGAACTTGCAATTGCCCAATGATTACTTCTTCATATACTGGCGCTAACATACCTTTCATCGCTAATTCCATTTCTTCTACGGCCTTATAGATGATGTTGTGTAAACGAATCGAAACGCCTTCCTCTTCAGCTTTCTTTCGCACATTGGCATCTGGACGCACATTGAACCCAATGATCAAAGCTTTTGAAGCACTAGCTAACATGACATCTGATTCACTGATAGCGCCTGCTACGCTTCTGATAACATTGATCTTAACATTACCAACTTCAATTTTTTCTAAGCTTGATTTAACTGCTTCTGCACTACCTTGAACATCAGCTTTGACGATGACAGGAATTTCTTGAATTTCCCCAATTTCGATTTGGTTAGCTAGATCATCCAAGCTCATAGCACTTGTTTGATTACGTTCTTGATCGATCTTAGCTTGTTTACGTTTTTCCGCAACGGCACGTGCTTCTTTTTCAGAATCAAATACTTTGAACATATCACCAGCCTGTGGTACTTCATTTAGCCCAATGACCTCTACTGGCGTACTTGGACGAGCTTGTTTGATCTCACTGCCCATATCGTTGGTCATTCTTCTAACACGTCCAAAACAAGATCCAACAACGATTGGTTGTCCTTGTTTTAGGGTACCTTTTTGCACTAATAAAGTACATACTGGCCCACGACCTTTATCTAATTTAGCTTCAATGACCGTTCCGCTAGCATTACGATTAGAGTTAGCTTTAAGCTCTAATACTTCACTAACAACCAAGACGGTTTCAAGGATATCTTTGATACCATCACCTTTTTTAGCGCTACAACGAACAAAGATCGTATCGCCGCCCCATTCTTCAGGCATCAAGCCTAGATCAGCCATTTCCGACATTACACGATCGGGGTTAGCTTCTGGTTTATCCATTTTGTTTACTGCAACGATGATAGGTACATTTGCTGCTTTGGCATGGTCAACTGCTTCTTTGGTTTGAGGCATTACGCCATCATCGGCAGCAACGACGATGATACATACATCGGTAACGCTGGCTCCACGAGCACGCATAGCTGTAAAAGCTTCATGTCCAGGAGTATCTAAGAAAGTAACAGCTTTGCCATTGACCTTGACTTGATATGCCCCGATATGTTGCGTGATCCCACCAAATTCGCCATCAACGACCTTAGTTTTACGGATCGTATCCAATAAAGTCGTTTTACCATGGTCAACATGTCCCATGATCGTTACGATCGGTGGTCTTTCTTCTAATGTAGATGGATCATCTTGAACATCATCTTCAAGACTATTTTCATCCTTAACTTCTTCTTTAGTTGGTTCAATACCAAATTCTAAGCAAACTAATTCAACGGTCTCATCATCTAAGACACTGTTGATAGTAACCATCTTCCCTAGCATAAACAAAATCTTGATGATATCACTCGCATTCTTATTACAAAGCTGTGCAAGTGCGGCAACCGTAATACCACTTGTATATGTTATCTCTTTGACGACGACATCACGTTTAACAACATATTCCTTTGGTTTACGATTGTTCTTCTTTGATACTGGTTTTCTTGTTTTTGCCATCTTTTGAACCTCCTTCTTTATTTATTCTTTAAACTTTTTGCAAATCCGATATCATTGATCGAAATGACTTTGACATTGTTTTTACCTAGATACATCGCTAATGTTTGACTATCATCGATGATCATCAGTTCAACTTGGTAAAAGCGACATTTCTCTTCAACCTTCTTTTGTGATCTAGCACTGATATCATTGGTTATCAAGACTAGATGACTTTGGTGATTACGCACACTATCGATAGCACTATCACCAAAGCTGATCTTCTTTGCCCGATAAGCTAGACCTAATAATTGATAAAATACTTTACTCGCCATTGATAACCTTCAATAGCTCATCGTAAAAGCTATCATCGACCTTTACTTCTAAATTCTTCTCTAGCGTTTTACGCTTTTTGATGATTTCGACAGTTGCAGGATCTTTTTTAATATAACAGCCTCTGCCATTCATCTTACCTAAAAGATCGATCTTCACTTCTTGTTGAGGTGTTCTAACGATCCTTAATAATTCTTTTTTAGGCAAAACTTCATTAGTAGCTACACATTTTCTTAATGGGATCTTCTTCATCTTAATCCTCATCATAGTATTCTTCGAATTCATCGTAATCTACATCATATTGATTCATTTCTGCTTCTTCACGCAAACGAATTTCTTCCAATTCTTCTTCTGAATAAACTGGACGATTATCGTATTCAACATCGATGTGACTCAAGATATCTTTCGCTCTTAAGCGGCGATCATCATCATCTTTTTTCTTACGACGTTTAACAGTAGTTTGTTCTTGTTTCTTGCTGCTGTCTACTAATTTTTCAAATTTGCTGACATATTCATCAGCTTTCTTTTCTAGTTTTACCTTACGACGTTTTTCAACTTTTGCTTCATCGCTTTCGCTAGTTTGTTTACTAGTTTCTTCTTTGGTTTCTTCCATCATTGCTGATGAAGTAGTTTCTTCGGTTTCAGCAGGTACATCGTCTTCAACATCTTCACAAGATTCCATGTTTTCTGTTGCTGTAACTGTTGGTTCAGCTTCCCCTGTTTCTACCACTGTTTCGACCTTTACAGCTTCATCTGTCATTTCATCACTTTCTTCATTAGCAGCTGCTTCCAAAGCTTTTTGACGACGTAATTTTTCTTGTTGAGCTTGATAATTTAACAACAATGTTTGGTAATCAACACCATTTTCTGCCAATTCAGCTTCGGTTTTGATATCGATCTTTTTGTTGATCAATTTAACAGCTAAACGAGCATTTTTACCTTTGCGCCCAATTGCCAATGATAATTGGTTATCATCTACGACAACTAAAACGCTCTTGTTATCTTCTGAAGGAATTACTGCTTTAACAACAGCTGGAGCTAAAGCATTACCCACTAGATTAGCGATATCATCATTCCACTCAAAAATATCGATCTTTTCGCCATGGATCTCATTGATGATTTCTTGAACACGTGAACCTCTTGGGCCAATACAAGCACCGATTGGATCAACATCTGGATTATGTGATACTACCGCGATCTTACATCTTTCACCGGCTTCACGAGCAATAGCTTTGATCTCAACGATGCCATTATAGATTTCTGGTACTTCTTTTTCAAACAAGCGTTTTACTAATAGCGCATCGCTTCGTGATACTGTTACTTGCGATTTTTTCGTCTCACGATTTACTTCCGTAATGACAACTCTGATTTTTTCGCCTTCTTTTAATTTTTCAGTAGGCACTTGTTGGCTTTTAGGTAAAATTGCAAGTGTCTTGCCTAAATTTACCAATGCAAATTTTTCTTCAACGGTTTCAACCATACCTAAAACCATTTCATCTAATTTATCGATGTATTCATCATAGATAGCTTGCTTTTCAGCTTCACGAATCTTTTGTTTGACAACACTTTTCGCTAATGTTGCAGCTGCACGGCTAAAGTTATTGATCTCTACTTTATGTTCAACGATATCACCGATTTGAGCATCAACATTATTTACTCTTGCATCTTCTAATGAAATTTCTAATTCATCATCTTCAACTTCTTCCACGACAGTATATTGTTGATAGATTTCGATCTTTCCTTTTGGGGTAATATCCACACGAACATTGATATCAGGAATTTCAACATGTTTTTTATAGGCCTTAGCCATTGCTTCTTTTAAAGCCTCTACAACGATTTCTTTAGGGATCTTGCGATCATCTTCGATCAAAGACATTGCCTTTAATAACTCATTTAATTTATCCATTATTTTTCTCCTAAATCCTTACTGCCATACGGGCAAAATCAATATTGCTTTGCTCAAAGCTAACTTTTTTAGTCAAAGCTTTGTCACGATAACTTAAAGTTACGATACCATCTTCCACATTAACCAGATCACCAGTAATTTCTAACATTTTGTTTGCTGGATGTTGCAATCTGACGAAAATATGACTACCGATAAGCCTAGGCAATTCATCAAGATCTTTGATTTCACGTTCTGCACCTGGACTACATACTTCAAGATAGTATTCAAAACTAATTAGATCTTTTTCGTCTAACAAAGCTGATAATTGTTCACTGACCACAGCACAAGTATCAATATCCATTGTCAGATCTTCCTTCATGATACTTACTTGTAAAATTTTCATTTTACCTTCTTGAACAAAT
>JALEMK010000133.1 GCA_022768265.1 Erysipelotrichaceae bacterium | reverse complement strand
TTAGCAGCTGTGGAAAATGCTTTAAGTAATGGAGGCATCAAAAAAGAAGATCTAGGTGCTAAAGAAACAACTAGTGAAGCTGGTGAAGAAACTAAAGATGTTGATGTCGTTGTTGTTGGTGCTGGTGGTGCTGGAATGAGTGCAGCTATTACAGCGGCTCAAGAAGGTAAAAGCGTAATCATCGTTGAAAAAGCTGATATCGTTGGTGGTAACTCTAGCCGTGCAACTGGTGGGATGAATGCTGCTAAAACAGTTTACCAAGATGAAAATACCTTTGAAGAACAAAGCGGTGTAGAAAAAATGATCGCTACTGCTAAGGAGTCTTATCCAGAATTAGCAGATCTAACTGCAACAGTTGAAAAACAATATGCTGACTATCAAGCAAATCCAGAAGGATATTTTGATTCAACTGAATTATTCATGTTAGATACTTTGGTTGGTGGTAAAAACTTAAATGATCCAGAACTAGTTAAGACATTAGTAGATAATAGTGCTGATGCTATCGATTGGCTAGCTGGTTTAGAAGCACCAATTGCTTTGAACAATGTTTCTAGTTTTGGTGGAGCAAGCGTTAAACGTATCCATCGTCCAGTAGATGCTGAAGGTAAAGTATTATCAGTAGGTAGCTACATGGTGCCATTATTAGAAGAAAACTGTGAAAAATTAGGCGTTGAGATCTTAAAAGGTACTACAGCTGATGCGATCATCATGAAAGATGGTGTTGCAGCTGGAGTTAGCGCAACAAGTGGTAATACCAAATATACCATTAATGCTAAATCAGTTGTTTTAGCTACTGGTGGTTTTGCTGGTAACTTAGAAATGGTCGTTGAATATAAAGCTGATCTAGATGGCTTTATTACAACCAATGCTGCAACGATCACAGGTGATGGTATCAAGATGGCTGAAGCTGTAGGGGCAGGTCTTGTTGATATGGATCAAATCCAAATCCATCCAACTGTCCATCAAGAAACAAGTGCATTGATCACTGAAGGTTTAAGAGGTGATGGTGCGATCCTAGTTAACCAAGAAGGTGTACGTTTCTGTGATGAAGTTGGTACGCGTGATGCTGTAAGTGCTGCTGAATTAGCACAAACTGGTGGTTATGCTTATTTGATCGTGGATCAAAAGATGGTAGATGCTTCTAGCGTTATTGCTGGTTATATCAAAAAAGGTTTAACTATTGGTGGTGGCGATGTTAAAGAATTAGCTGAAGCAATTGGTTGTGATGAAGCAACTTTAACTACAACATTAGAAACTTGGAATGCTGCTGTTGCAGCACAAAATGATGCTGAATTTGGTCGTACCTCATTTGCGGAAGCTTTAGATACTGCTCCATACTATGCAATCAAGATTGCTCCAGGTGTTCACCATACAATGGGTGGTGTCATGATCAATACTAATGCTGAAGTATTAACAGCTGAAGGTGAAGTTATCCCTGGTTTATATGCTGCTGGTGAAGTTACTGGTGGTGTCCATGGGGCTAACCGTTTAGGTGGTAATGCGGTAGCTGATATCGTGGTATTTGGTCGTATCGCAGGTAGCAGTGCTGCTGCAAATGCTAAATAATCAAATATAGCTTATTAACTGCTTTTTCCTTGGGGAAAGGCAGTTTTTTTTGTTTGCGTATCATAATAACAAAAAATATAAATTACTTCAGCAATTAACTTGTTAATGCACTTAATCTATGAACTTTTAAGCTTATTTAAAGTTTTCTAAGTTATAATCAATATGATGGAGAAGAAATAATGAGAATATTATTGGTAGATGATGAAGAATATATGGCACAAGCCATGGCAAAGATATTGATGAAAGAAAACTATTTGGTTGATATTGTGGGAGATGGTGAGCAAGCTATTGACTATGGAACTAGTGGTATTTACGATTTGATCATTTTAGACATAATGTTACCAAAATGTGATGGCTTTGAGGTAGTGCGTAATTTAAGAGCGAATAATGTTCATATTCCTATACTGTTATTAACAGCAAAAAACGCCATTGATGATAAAGTAAAGGGATTAGATCTAGGTGCAGATGATTATTTGACCAAGCCATTTGAAATTCCAGAATTATTGGCGCGTTTAAGAGTGCTTAGCCGCAGAAAAGAAAATAAAATGAAAAATAACGAATTTGATTGGGGAGACTTATTATTAGATCCTTATACTTTGACTTTATATTGTACTAAAGGACAATACAAATTAACCAAAAAAGAAAGTCAATTAATGGAAATGCTGATTACGGCCAAAGGAAAGATCATTACTAAGGATCAAATTTTAGATAAGATCTGGGGCTTTGATAGTGAAGCTGAAGACAGTAATGTTGAAGTATATATTTATTTTTTACGGCAAAAAATAAAAGGCTTGAATTCGAAGTGTTGCATTACGACCGTAAGAGGTGTTGGCTATATGTTAGAAGCGGGAGAAGATAATGTTTAAAAAATTACGTACACGCTTTGTTTTGACGAATATGTTGATGTTATCAACAGTATTTTTCTTAACTTTGATTTCGATATACATGCTCATATTAAATGATTTACAAAAGCAACAAGTTTTAAAGCTAGAAAATATCCATGCTGATACGCAAAGATATTACAAAACCATTGATTATGAAAATACATTGCAAGTTATCAATGATAAAAATCAGAAATTAAATGAATTTGGGATAGTTGTTGATGATAGTGGTCATTGTTTGTTCGAAAGTTCATTTGGCTTAATTTCTAAAGAAGATATCAATAAAGTAATTTCATCAACTGATGATCGCTTACAAGGTTATATTTATTTAAATGATCAAAAACTCAAGTTCTCTAAAAAAATTATTGAAACCAAAGTGTCCATAGATAATCAAAATGATATTACTGAGAGTATATATCAGTATGCCTTTTTAGATGTAAGTAATTTTACGAAAGATTTACGATCATTGTTAACAATCTTTATCAGTGTGGGAGTATTATCACTATCGATATTATTATGCATTAGTGTTTATTTGGCTAAAAAAGCTGTTGAACCTATTGAAAGATCATATCAACAACAACAGCAGTTCATTCAAGATATTTCTCATGAGCTAAAAACACCGTTAGCTTCGATCAAAGCCAATCTAGCAGTGGTTTTAAGTAATGATAATAGTTCGGTTGTTGCACAAAAGAAATGGTTAGATCATATAAGTTTTGAGATTCAGCGTATGAGTCGTTTGATTCATGAGCTTCTTGAATTAACAAAAATTGAACAAAGCAATCGAAAGATTGAATTAACCAAGATTAATTTAACTGAAATATTAAGGCATACATTAATTGGATTTGAAACGCTATTTTTTGAAAAAGGAATTAGTTTAAATGTGGATGTGATCGACGATATATATATCAAAGGAAATCTAGATATGGTTAATCAGGTGCTTTCAATATTACTAGATAATGCCGTTAAATATACTAATAATAAGGGTTTAGTAAATATTATGATCAAAAATACTAAAAGACAAACATCTCTAATCATCCAAAACACGGGAAAAGGAATAGAACCAGAAGATATTGATAAGATATTTGACCGTTTTTATCGGGGTGATAAGGCTCGCAAACATGATGGAGGCTATGGACTGGGCTTAGCTATTGCAGCAACCTTGATGAAGCAGATGAGTGGCAAAATAGAAGTGACAAGCAGACCTCAAGATAAAACAACCTTTACTATCAGCTGGCCAAATTAAAAACTTTAAAGATTGATGAACTTTAAAGTTTTTTTTTAGCTTGTTTTAAGGTTAAAACATTATACTAGATGCCAGAAAGGAGCTAGGACAAGAAAATGAAGAAAAAGATGCTAGTTATCTTGGCAATACTAACAATAGCATTATTCTCCATAATTTACTTTGGTAAGATAGATGCGAATGATAAACAAGAAACAATTCGTGAAAGAGAATATACAGTTGAAAAAGGTAATATCGTAGTTGGTGTTGAAACAAGTGGCTTAATACAAGCTGGCCCAAACATCCATTCGGCTGAAGCAGGAAGTGTTATTGATGAAATATTTGTAAGAGTTGGCAGCGAAGTGAAAAAAGGAGAAAAGTTAGCAAGCATTGATAGAGAACATTTACAAGACCAAATTGAATTGGCTCAACAAAAGGTTGCAGCTGCGCACATTGCTTGGGAAAAGTTAAATACAACCAAAAATCTACAAGTAAGCCAAAATGAGCAAGAACATCAAAGTGTTTTAGATGATATAAATCAAACCTATGAAAATGCAAAAAGTAATCTTGCGAATGATAGGCAAAAACTACAAAAACAAATAGATGATTTAAGCGGTCAATTAAAAATATTGCAGGATGATTTATCAGTGCAATCTGCTAATGTTGCTGAACTTAATAAAAAGATAGAAATAAATAAGGAGCAGCTTGATAAAAATAATATAGAAATAGGAAGCTTAAAGGAAAAGTTAATAGCCATAGGGGAAACGTTCGAAGAAGCTGTGGACGATGCCAAACTCAGTGAAAAACAGGAAATTCTTTTGCAAATTACTAAATTAGAAAATGAAAATATGTCTTTGCAGCAAGAGCTAGATAGATGCTTAAGTGATCCTGCGTTTCAATTGTTTAATGCTACTAATAACAAGATTAGTGAAGTTACTCAGTTATTAAATGAAGCTCAAAAAAAACATGAAGAAATAAATAGTGAATTAAAGACCCAAGAATTAGAGCATCAGCAAGCATTATCTAAGCAACAGGAAAATAAACAGTTTACATCGCAACAATTACAAGCGCAAGTAAAATTGATGGATGAAGAGCTAGATAAAGCGTGGAATGAATTAGAAATCGCAAATGAAGAGCTACGGTCACTTAAGAAGCGTTTAGAAGATCCCACTATATATGCTCAATTAGATGGTGTTGTTACTGCAATTAATTATAAAAGCAAAGAAATGGTTGATGATTCTAAACCTGTATGTGTTATCGGAGAACTATCTAAACTTAGTATAACAGTGCCTGTAAGTGCATCAGAAATAAATGATATCGAAGAAGGACAAAAAGTAAATATCAATGTCGAAGCATTTTCACAACAAGAATTTAAAGGAACGGTACAAGAACGTTTATTGGTTGCTAATGAAAATGGAGATTATTTAGTGATCATTAATATTGATGACCCTGATCAACAACTATTACCAGGCATGAAAGCTTATGCAACGATAGTAATAAAAGAAAAACTTGATATCTTAACTTTAGCCAATAAAGCCATTATGATCGAAGAGGGCAAACAATATGTAAAAATTCGTGATGATAAGGGAGAATTGGTCTTAAAAAACATTGTAACGGGTTTTTCTGATGGTAGGGTTAGCGAGATATTAGATGGTTTAGATGAGCATGATACGGTAATAGTACAGGAGTAAATATGCATTTTGAAGAAATATTACGCATGTCTATCATCAATATGCTTGAAAATAAATTTAGGTTGTTGCTTACTTCGTTAGGAATTGTCGTGGGTACCGTTACTATTATATTGGTATTTGCCATTGGTAAAGGAGCAGAAGTTGAAGCAGCTAAACAATTTTCCAATTTGTCAGCTGATACTGTGTATGTTAATCTAGATCATTCTTCATTGGCTCTAAACCAAAAGATAGATGAAATAGAGAAACTTAGTCCTTTTTTGATGGAAAAGATCATAGAAGAAAGTACAAGTTTAGAAGGATTATATCTAAGAGCAAGTAATTTTCAAGAAATGTCATATAAAAATAATAGTGCGTCTGGCAGTGTACTAGGAGTTACTTCTGATTATTTAACAATTTCTAGTTTATCACTTGCTAACGGCGGCGATTTTAATGATGAAGATCATATATCTGGAAATAGAGTTGCTATTATTGGGTATGAATTAGCCCGTAAATTATTTGGAACAGATGAAGCAATCGGTAATTATTTAAAAATCAAGGATGAACGTTATCGTGTCGTGGGAATATTAGCTAGAAGTGCGGATGGTTTACAGGGCATGAATGTTGATAACAGTCTATTCATACCATATGAAACGATGGAAAAAACTGAATTGATGGATGATTATACAACAACTCAATTAGTTGGAAAAGCTAAAAATATCAAACTAGTTGAAAAAGCCAAACAAGAAATAATGAGTACATTGAATTATTATATGAAGGATGCAAGTGCTTATAAAGTTGAGGATGCAGGAACTAGAATTGAGGCTGCAACAGCTTCGGCAACGACCATGAGCATGTTATTGATTTCTGTCGCTTTGATCGTGTTTATCGTTGGCGGCATTGGAATCATGAATGTCATGTTCGTGACGGTAAAAGAGCGTACAAAGGAAATAGGTATATTAAAAGCATTGGGGACGAGCAATGATGATATACTCAAGCAATTTTTGTTAGAAGCAGCGTGCATAGGTCTTTTTTCAGGAGTTGTTGGAGTTTTGATAAGCTTCTTAGCCTTGAAAATAATTGTATATTTTAACGTACCGATATATCCAAGCTGGATGGGAAAGATAATTGCATGTTTGTTTGCCATCATAACCAGTACGATATTTGGATTTTACCCAGCATACAAGGCGGCACAGCTAATGCCAATTGAAGCATTGAATGATGAATAAAATAAATGGAGGATAAAATGAAAAAAATTATAATATTAATGATGATCGTATGTTTAAGTGCATGTACAAATCAAGAAAGCAACGTGTCAACATCAATAACCAACAACGATGATGTCTCAGAAGAGGTAGTCACTAGTGCTAAAGCATACATAGGACAAATTTCAGCAATGACGGGAAACAGCATAAGTTTAAGTGTTGGGGAGATTTCCATAGATGAGAATGATCAAGCAAGTGAAACATATATTTATGATGGATCTGGTGATACAAGAGTTGCATCGGAGGAAGAACTACGACAAGAAAGCGGGATGATGCTAATGATACCAGCTGGTGATGGTGAAGAAGCAACGCAAGAGCGTGAGAAGATGCCAATTGTATTTACGGGAGAAGTATTAGAATTTACGATTCCTGCTGGAGCGAAAATCACTAATGCCTTAGGCAAAGAAGTAAGTTTTGATCAGCTAAAGACAGGAAGCTTGATTCAATTGATCGTTAATGAACAAACAGCAATTGTTGAAAGAATTATTTTGATGTAAGATGATCATACTAGAACATGTAAACAAAAGTTATCAGCTGAAAGATGAGCGTATTCCAGTTTTGAAAGATATTTCCTTACATATTGCTAGAGGAGAATATGTTTCTATTTTAGGAGCATCAGGAAGTGGAAAGACAACCTTGATGAACATCATAGGATGCATGGATCATCTAGATAGTGGAGAATATTATCTAGATGGTAAAAAAATAGATTATGCTAACCCTAATCAATTAGCAAAATTAAGAAATGAAAAAGTGGGTTTTATTTTTCAAAAATATCATTTAATTAATAAATATACCATTGTCCAAAATGTAATGCTTCCTTTGCTGATTAGCGGAAAGAGATATTTAGAAGCTTATGAAAATGCCCAAAAAATGTTAAATGATGTTGGCTTAGGCCATCGCTTGAATCACAAGCCGAATGAATTATCGGGTGGGCAACAACAAAGAGCGTCAATAGCTAGAGCTCTTGTTTGTCAGCCCGCAATATTGTTGGCTGATGAACCTACAGGAGCTTTGGATTCAAAGACTGGTCAGGATATCTTAATGTTATTTAAGCAATTAAATGAGAATGGACATACCATAATTCAAATAACGCATGATGAAAAAGTTGCGAAAATGGCAAAAAGGATCCTATATTTGAAAGATGGCATGATGAGTGAAGAAGCATAATATAAAAGAATCTAAATTGTGCGAATAGATTATCAATATTCAAACAATTTAGGTTCTTTTTTTTGCAAATATAATTATATTAAAATTAAAGATGATAATAATGTTTAAAAAATATTATAATTATATTGATAAAATTTATGCGAAGATACTTGATTGTTGAGGTAAAAAATAAAAAGGGGGTAAGGTAAGATGGAATTACATGATAAAACGTATCAAGAATATGTCAAGATCCTAAAAGATGAATTAGTACCGGCAATGGGGTGTACCGAACCGATTGCCATTGCTTATCTGGCAAGTTATGCCAAAAAGGTCTTAGGAAAATTGCCAGATAAGGTAGTTATCGAAGTTAGTGGCAATGTGTTGAAAAATGTTAAAAGTGTAGTTGTACCTAATACAGATAAGATGAAAGGTATTCAAGCGGCATGTGCAGCAGGTATCGTGTGTGGCGATGCCAATAAGAAATTAGAAGTAATATCGCAAGTAGAAGATACGAAATGCATAGCGGCGTTCATGGAAACTTGTCCGATCATCATCCAAGCCGCCCAAAGCAATAAGATCTTTGATCTTTTGATTACCCTATATAGTGAAAAGGACTATGTAAAGGTAAGGATCGTGGATTATCATACGAATATCGTTTATGTGGAGAAAAATCATGAGGTCTTGTTGGATGCTAAGGTCAGCGAAGATATTAAAAAGGCGAGCTATGATTGTTTAAATATCGAAGATATCTTTGCGTTTGTGCAAATGGTAGATATCAAGGATATTCAGGACACCTTGGATCAGCAGATCAAATATAATATGGCCATTGCCAAAGAAGGTCTTACTAATGAGTATGGAGCAAATATTGGTAAAGTGCTGTTACAAGCTTATGGGCAAGATCTCAATGTTAAGGTCAAGGCCTATGCAGCAGCGGCTAGTGATGCACGGATGAATGGTTGTGAGATGCCGGTGATCATTGCTTCGGGCAGTGGTAATCAAGGAATCACTACTAGCGTACCGGTTATCGTGTGGGCCAAGGAAAAAGGCTATGCTATGGATAAGTTATATCGTAGCTTGGCCTTAAGCAATCTAGTGACCATTCATCTAAAAAGCGGTATCGGTCGCTTGAGCGCTTTTTGTGGAGCAGTTAGTGCGGGAGCAGGCGCTGGCGCTGGGATCGCTTATTTGGAAAGCGAAGATCTAGTGACGATCTCGCATACGATCGTTAACGCTTTAGGGATCATCAGCGGTACGATCTGTGATGGGGCTAAGGCTAGCTGTGCCGCTAAGATCCAAGCAGCGATCGATGCGGGCATTACTGGCTACTATATGTATATCAATGGTCAAGAATTTAAAGATGGTGAAGGCTTGATCGTTAAAGGGGTGGAAAATACCATCAATAATATCGCGTTATTAGCGCGGGAAGGCATGAAAGAAACGGATAAAGAAATCATCAAGATGATGGTGAAAAATTGTTAGGAGGATATATGAGCACATTAACATCTTTTGGCTTAGGTCATGTTAGTGACCAACGAGCAAAAACAGGCTGCAGCGTAATTTATTTTCCCCAAGGTGCCAATGTGGGTTGTGCGATCATGGGCGGAGGACCAGCTTCCAGAGAAACAATGTTAGCTGACCCTTTGACAGCAGCTAATAAGATCAATGCCTTGGTCTTAGCTGGAGGCAGTGCCTTTGGGTTAGCCGCAAGCGATGGGGTCATGCAATGTCTTAAAGATCATGATATTGGTTTGGAAACGGGTTTTGCGAAGATTCCGTTGGTCATACAATCAGATATCTATGATCTAGGATATGGCGCAAATGATCGCTTCCCTGATGCGAAGATGGGCTATGAAGCATGTTTAAAAGCGATGGCTTCGCTTGATGAACAAAGCGGTAATATTGGGGCAGGCTGTGGCGCAACGGTTGGAAAGATCATGGGAATGAAACAAGCAAGCAAGACGGGTTGGGGCTTTTACCATGAAAATATCAATGGCATCAATGTCTGGGCCATGGTGGCACTAAATGCTTTAGGTGATGTCTATGATCCAAGCAATGGTCAGATCATTGCGGGGGCATTAGATCCAAAAAGACAACATTTTGTTAATACTGATGCCTTATTAAAACAAAGCATCGTTCCTCAATGGAGCAAGACCAATACGACCATAGGTGCCGTGATAACCGATGCGGCCTTTGATAAAAGTGCTTTATGCAAATTAGCGCAAATGACCAGTTGTGCTTATGCGCGTTGTATCTCGCCAGTATTTACGATGATGGATGGGGATACGATCTATGCCTGCAGCATAGGGGATAAAAAGGTCGATATCAATGTCATGGGAACGATCATGGCACGTAGCATGGAACAAGCATTGTTACAAGCATGTAAGCAAGCGAAGATCACAGATGAGGAATTTTTGAAATATTGCCGTTAAAAATTTGCTATAATAATAACGTTGTAAAAAGGAATGAAAGATATGAAGGGTAAATTTATCACATTTGAAGGGCCAGATGGCAGTGGCAAGACCACTTGTACCCAAGGGGTATATGAAAAACTATTAGCAGAAGGGTATGATGTCATTTATACTCGCGAACCTGGGGGCATCGAAATTGCAGAACAGATTCGCAATATCATCTTAGACCCTAAAAATACGATGATGGATGCACGTTGTGAAGCTTTATTATATGCTGCAAGCCGTCGTCAGCATCTAGTAGAAAAGGTCTTACCAGCTTTAGAACAAGGCAAAATTGTTTTATGTGATCGCTTTGTTGATAGCTCGCTGGCTTATCAAGGTGCTGGCCGTCATTTGGGAATCGATGAAGTATGGTCGATCAATCAATTTGCGATCGAAGGGCATATGCCAGACTATACGATTTATTTAAAGGTCGATCCACAAGTCGGTTTAAAGCGTATTGCTAGCCGTAATAATAAAGATCGCTTAGATCAAGAAAGCTTACAATTTCATTTAGATACCTATCAAGGTTATCAAGAAGTAGTAGCGCGCTTTGAAAAACGTATGATCGTGATCGACGCTAATCAATCTGCCCAGAAGGTCATTGCCCAAGCTTATCAGATCGTAAAGGATAGCTTAAATGTTTAAAGATTATCTAGCAGCTAATCAACCTATAGCCTATCGGATCTTAAGCAACGCTTTAGCCAATAAGCAGCTAGCACATGCATATATCTTTTATGGGCGTAATAATACGACCTTATTAGAAACGGCTCTTTTTCTTGCTCAAAGCATCGTCTGCAAACAGACCATAGCTTGTGAGCAGTGTAATGTGTGTCAAAGGGTCAAAAATTTTAATTATGGAGATCTGCTTTATCTTGATGGTAAACAAGCGACGATCAAAAAAGAAGATATCTTAAATCTTCAACAACAATTTGCCAAAACGGCCTTAGAACAAAGCGGCAGCAAGATCTATATCATCAACCATGTAGAAAATGCTAGTGATAGTGCCCTTAATAGCTTGTTAAAATTCTTAGAAGAACCAGCTAGCAATAATATCTATGCGATCTTTATCACTGATAATATCTATCAGGTCTTACCAACGATCGTATCACGTTGCGAGATCATCCAATTTCGCCCAGACAATATGCAAAAGATCTATCAAGATCTTCAACAACAAAACATCGCAAACTTAGATAGTTATTTTCTAAGTGGCTTAAATGCGGATGCTAGCTATGTAGAAAATGAGACCTATCAGTTAGCCGTTGTGGCTTTAGAACATTTTGTCAAAGCTTTTCCTAATAAACTAGACGATTTTCTATTATTTTATCAATTAGAAATGTTTGGCAAAGATAAAGATCAAGATCTAAAAGTAGCCAATGACTTTTTAGAACTAGCTTCATTATTCCTGCGTGATCTAAGCATTGGAAAAAATGAGGTCGATGGTTGGTATGGGGCAAAGATCCAAAGTTTTAAACAAGATATCAGCTTAGCAAAATGTTTGTTGATCATCTTACAACAAAAAGATAAATGTAATAAAACTAATAATCTTCGATTGATCATCGATGAAATGATATATAAATTACAGGAGGTAATTAATGAGCGAACAAGCATGTAAATATTTAATTTCTATCAAATATACCCCTACGGGCAAAGCCTATACTTTTGGTTGTGATGATGCCAATATCCAAGAAGGGGAATATGTGGTCTTAGAAACAGCTCAAGGTCAAGAGCTAGGCGAAGTCGTAAAAGGATCATGGGATAGCAAAGACTATCAAGGAAAGTTGGAAATCAAGCCAATCGTTCGAAAAGCTACATTGGAAGATCGCGTAGCACATGAAGAAAACATCCTTTTAGCAAAACAAGCAATGAAATTTTGCCAACAACAAATCAATGATCTAGGGTTACAGATGAACTTGATCAGTGCACAATACACATTAGATCGTCGCAAGATCTTGATCATCTATCTAGCCGATGAAAGAGTAGATTTTAGAGAATTATTAAAACGCTTAGCGGCTCAATTACATTGCCGTATCGAACTAAAACAAATAGGTGATCGTGATAAAGCAAAGATCGTCGGCGGGATGGGAAGTTGTGGCAGAGAAATATGCTGTCATAATTTCTTGAACACTTTTGAAGTAGTAGGGATCAATATGGCTAAAAACCAATTGTTAAGCCTAAATGCCGCTAAGTTAAGCGGACAATGCGGTAAGCTAATGTGTTGTTTACGCTTTGAAGATGAAGTCTATAAAGAAATGATCGCTGGTTTACCAAAGATGAACTCACAAGTAGAATATGCAGGTAAGATCTATCGTTTGACCGGGTTAAACCTTTTAAATAACTATGTCAAACTGGAAAATAAAGAAGAAGTTGTCAATATCAGCTTGAAACAATTAAGAGAAGAAGTAGTACCGCATAAAGTAGAACCACCTAAAAAGAAAGTTAAGAACAATAATAATGGATAGACAAAAAAGTTTTGAAAATCAAAGACCAACACTATATCTAGTACCAACGCCAATTGGCAATTTACAAGAGATGACTCCCCGTTCCATTGATATCTTAAAGACGGTTGATTATATCGCTTGTGAAGATACCCGCACTTCTAAACCCTTATTGCAACATTTTGGGATCACGACCAAGACCTTGGCCTATCATAATTTTAATGAGGAACAATCTTGTAAAGGAATCATCAAATTATTAGCAGAAGGACATGATATCGCTTTGATCAGCGATGCGGGCTATCCACTAATCTCTGATCCAGGACAGGTATTGGTCAATGAAGTAAGCAAACAAGGATATAACGTGACCCCTTTATCTGGTTGTAATGCCATGTTAAATGCTTTGGTAGCTTCAGGTTTGATCGTACAACCATTTACTTTCATTGGCTTTTTAGATAGCTCTACGAGCCAAAGAGAAAAACAATTGATGCAATATCGAGAATGGCCAATGACCATGATCTTCTATGAAGCACCCCATCGCATAAATAAGACCCTAGATAGCATGTTAAAGGTCTTAGGTGATCGCAAATGTTGTCTGGCACGGGAATTAACCAAAAAACATGAAGAGTTTATTCGTGGACAATTAAGTGAGCTAGTAACCCTTGAAGGTCTAAAGGGAGAAATGGTCATCGTGGTTGAAGGCAAACAAGAGGATAAACAAATAGATGATGAAAAGATCATCGCCATGCTAGAAGAAGCTATTGCGAAGGGGTCAAGCAAAAAAGACGCTATCAAAGCTATCAGCACCCAATTAGCAATATCTAAAAACTATGTATATGATCTAGCAAATAAGTTATAAAATAGGTGGGAAAATGAATAAGAGTACAAAAAAATTAAGTTTGATGGCGCTATTTGCGGTCATTTGCTATGTCAGCTTTGCATATGCCAAGATCAATATCCCCTTACCAGCAGGATCAATGATCTCCATCCATATCGCCAACGCTATCGTGGTATTATGCGCTTTGTTATTGGATGGTAAAGCCGGGGGCTTAGCAGGAGCGGTAGGACTAAGCATTGCAGATATCTTAGATCCAGTCTATTTTGTCAGTGCCCCAAAAACATTCTTTTTAAAATTTTGCATAGGGCTGATCGCTGGAACCCTAGCTCATCGCTATTTTCATTTACGAGAACTAACAGATCGTAAACAAATAAGCAAAGCATGCATCGTAAGTGCTAGTGCAGCATTGGCATTTAATGTCATCGCTAGTCCCTTGATCGGTTATTTCTTTGACCGTTTTATCTTGGGTATCAATGATGTTAGTGCTAATTTGATCTTAGCATGGAGCAGTAGCGTTACATTATTCAACGCTGTAGTCTGCGTATTTGTAGCGTGGATCTTATATATGTTGTTATATAAGAGCTTTAATCGTTTTATCAAAGATATATATGCATAAAAGCCAAGAAATTGGCTCTTTTATTTAGGAGGACAAAATGAACAAAACCAAAAGTTTCATCAATGAATTTAAACAATTCATTTCTAAAGGCAGTGTAGTAGATCTTGCAGTAGGGGTCATCATCGGTAGCTCTTTTACTACGATCGTCAATTCCTTGGTCAATGATATCATCATGCCATTAACAGGATGGTTATTTGGAGGAATTGATTTTACTAGTCTAAGATACATTGTCAAACCAGCTGCCCCAAATATGGCAGAAGCAGCAATTAACTATGGTAATTTCATCCAAAACGTTGTTAACTTTTTACTAGTATCATTTGTGGTATTCTGTATGGTAAA
Source organism: Erysipelotrichaceae bacterium (assembly GCA_022768265.1). Classification (GTDB taxonomy): domain Bacteria; phylum Bacillota_I; class Bacilli_A; order Erysipelotrichales; family Erysipelotrichaceae; genus JALEVB01. The sequence goes on along the minus strand of JALEMK010000133.1, from coordinate 1,239 downwards.
AGCTATCAATCGTTTTCGTAGAAAAGAAGATAAAGCCAAAGCTCCTGCAAAACCTTCAGCAGAAGTAGAATTATTAACAGAAATAAGAGATCTATTGAAAAAAACAAGCTAAAACTTGTTTTTTTTTGTAAGCATTTAATTACTTCTTATATGACCAAATAAGAAGTGTACAAATGATCTTGAATGAAATAGAATAAAGTAATAAGTAATGAGGGGACTATGGAAATTACAGCACTAGAAATATTATTTTGTAAAAAAATACACAAAGATATCGATGATACTCAAAGCTTAGCGGAAAAGATCAATGTCAATAAGTCATTATTATATGATGTAGAAGCGGGAAGAAGATCGATGTCGATATCTTTGTTTAATAAGATAACCAAATACTACGGTATAACTTATGATCATGATGAAAGTTTGTATGATGAAGCATATGATACATTGATAAAACTGTTTCAATTATATATTTCATATCAGATAGATGAATTATATAAGTTATATGATAGCTATAAAGCTAAACAAGCAATCTACGAAAATTCTAAGGCTTTTATATTTGTAGATTTGATCAATGCCATCTATTATCTAAAAAAATATGAATATGACGAAGTAAAGCATTGCATAAATAATTGCAAAGATTACTTAGAAATCTATGATAATAATATCATTTATTTATATACAATTGTTTGGATTGTAACGAAGAAAATGTATCAAGATTTAGTAGAAATCAAAGCTTTTTTAATGCCAATTTATAAGAAATATAGTTTTGCCGATATAGATCCATATATAAAAGCTATGCTATATTTTCAAATAGGTAGGATTACGGAACTGGGCGGTAATGAAATTGAAGCATTACCATACTTTGATAAATCAATGAATTGTTATTATAAATTAAACATACATCAACGAGTCGTACAAAACGAGATCCAAAAAGCTACTTGTTATTTTACTTTGAAACAATATTCTTTGGCAGAAAAAACATACCTAGAAGCGTATGAAGAATCGTTGAAACATAATTATAAATTTCGGCTGATACCTTGTTGTAATAATCTAGCATTTTTATATTTTGTACAACAGGATTATGACAATACGTTAAAGTTCATTGAGCAAGCAAGAAAATATGGTTCAACATTTCCAGATTTAAATTATTATGAAGCATATATTATTTATCAAAGAGAAAGCAAATTAATAGCGAGAAGAAAGATAAAAAAACTTATAGAAACAGAAAAAGATGTAAGAATA
>JALEMK010000080.1 GCA_022768265.1 Erysipelotrichaceae bacterium | reverse complement strand
AGAAGCGGGTGAAAATCGTGAGTTAATAAAAAATATTAAGACCGGTTTATTTGGACCGTTAGCAGGATTTGGAGATGCAATTGTATGGTTTACATGTCTTCCTATTACTGCAGCAATTGCTGCTACTTTAGCTAAAGAAGGTAGCATTATTGGTCCAATCTTCTTCTTGGCATTTTGGATTTTATTGTCGCTTGCTAGGATTCCGTTAGTTAAATTTGGCTATAATTTAGGAGCAAAAGCTGTTTCGACTATCTCTAAACGTGCAGTATATATCACAAAATGTGCAGGAATCTTGGGTGTAATGGTTTTAGGTGCCATGATTCCTAATTATGTATCATTCTCTTTTAATGAAAATCTAATGTTATTTGGTACAGTGGGCGTACAATCTATCTTTGATTCGATCATTGCTAATCTATTACCTGCAATGATTGTAGGATTAATGTATTATTTATTTAAGAAAAAAGTTAATATTGTAGTTTTAATAGTTGGAGTTATCGTTGCTTGTGTGCTATTATCGTTTTTAGGATGGGTGTAGTATGAAAAAAGCTAATATTGTATATACTAGAGTGGATAACCGATTGATACATGGTCAAGTTGCTAATGTGTGGCTATCTGCAATTAATACTAATTTAATTGTAGTCGTTGACGATGAGGTATCAACCAATGATATGTTACAGAATATAATGAAATTAACTGCAGATGCTAAAGGTATAGGCGTAAGATTCTTTTCAGTTGAAAAAACTATTAAAGTTATCAATAATGCTTCGGAAAAGCAGAAAATATTTCTTGTAGCAAAAACACCAAATGTTATTCGTAGATTGGTTGATAATGGGGTTCCTATCGACAAATGCAATATTGGCAATATGCATTTTAGTGAAGGTAAGAATATCTATAAGGATCCACATGTTTATGTTGATAAACAAGATTTAGATGATATTGACTATCTAAAGAATAAGGGTCTAAGTGTATTTATTCAAATTACTCCTACATCACCAAGATATAACTTATAAAGGAAAATTATAGTATGAAGAAGTTTTATGCTAGTATGATGTGTGCTAACTTTGGTAATTTAAAAGAAGAAATAATAGAGTTAGAGCAAGCAGGGGTTGATGGGTTTCATCTTGATGTAATGGATGGGCAATTTGTACCAAATTTTGGTCTTGGATTGCAAGATATAGAGTATATTTGTGAAAATGCAAATGTCATTTGTGACGTTCATTTAATGTGTGAGAAACCAGGACAATATATTAGAAAGTTTGCAGAATTAGGCGCAAATATCATTTATGTTCATTATGAATCGGATCAAAACATTGTTAGAACACTGCAAGATATTAAGAATAATGATGTATCACCTGGAATTGCTATTAATCCGGGAACCAGTGTATATTCAATAGAACCAATCTTAAACATTGTCGACTATGTATTAGTTATGACGGTAAATCCAGGTTTTTCTGGTCAAAACTATATAGATTTTGTTGAAGAAAAAATCAGACAATTAGTTTTGTTAAAAAATAAATATCATTTTGAAATAGTCATAGATGGTGCATGTAGTAGACAAGTAATCACTAAATTAGGGAAGATTGGAGCAGATAGCTTTGTTTTAGGAACTAGCAGTTTGTTTAAACAAAATAAAAAATATTCTGAAATAATGAAAAGTTTAAAAGAAGGTGATATTTAGATGATATCTAAGAAGGAACTAGCTTGTTTAATTGATTCCACAAATTTACATGCAGATATTAAAGAAGAATATTTGATTAAATTATGCGATGATGCTAAAAAATATAACTTTAAATCTGTTGCGATAAATTCTTGTCAAGTTGCTAAATGTTGTGAACTGTTAAAAGGAAGTGGTGTCTTAGTTGGGGCAGCTATTTCTTTTCCATTAGGTCAAACTACGATTGCTACAAAATTGTTTGAAGCTCAGGAAGCCATTAATAATGGTTGCAAGGAATTTGATTATGTGATCAATATTGGAAAAATGAAAGATCATGACTATTCGTATATTGAAAATGAGATGCAACAGATGGTTGATCTGGCTAGAAAAAATGATGTTTGTTGCAAAGTAATTTTTGAAAATTGTTATTTAAACAAAGATGAAAAAATAGAATTATGCAATATGGCGTTAAGAATAAAACCAGATTTTATTAAAACTTCAACAGGATTTGGAGCAAGTGGTGCTAAAGTTGAAGATATAAAGCTAATGAAGTCTATTGTTGGCAATAAAGTAAAGATAAAAGCTGCAGGTGGAATTAGAACATATGAAGAAGCTAGATCAATGGTAGAAGCTGGTGCCTCAAGAATAGGCACTTCTAGAGGAACTGAAATTTGCAATTAAAATTTAAAGGTATTGTTTAAAATTGATTTGTTTGATCAACATATTAAGCAATACTTTTTTATGTTTAAATGTATTGATAGAAAAAAATGATTCATGAAGGTTCATTAAATTTTTAGGGGTATCTAACTTTAAGTGGGGAGTCGCTACAACAATAGAGGGGACAACTATAACTTTAAAGTGGGGATTCAAATAAAGAAATGATTAGATTTCTTCATTGTAATCTAATCATTTTTTATGTGTATGATTGATAATAAAAAAAGTTATAAAGTTATACTATTGTGGCTTGATATGTACATGATATGTTTTTTCTTCTAGTACTATTTTTAATACCTTTGGAGTTAAACAAAACTATAGAAATATTAAGATTGATGCTTTTCGCAATACCATTAGATATTCTTCTATCTTTGTAATAAATAAAAGAATTGGCTATTTCAATATCCAAATCACCTAGATTAGTAACAAAGGGTATGAATTCTTCAATGTTGGATAATAAAATTTTATTATAAAATGAGTGAATTACATCAATGGCATCATTAACATTATTACAAGTTGAATTAAACACAATTTAATCATTTTTTATATTTTATGTTTTTTCAATATCTAGATGGATCTTAAAGATAAGTTCTAATAGTTGACGATAATTTATATATCTATCTAATCTTTTATTGTATCTTTCTTTATTATCAAGGTTGATGTTTGAAAAAAGCGATAGAAATTTCCATTGTTTTAATAGATAATATTCGATATATGACGTATCGTATAAGCGAAGGATACACATCCTAACAAGATTTGCGCAATCATTTAGTGTTTTGATTACATGAAAATTATCAACACAAATGATTGTGTTTTTTACTCTGAGTTTTATGATATCTTTGTAAGGTTTATACATATCTATGCAAACAAATTTAACATTATCTCTTTCAGCTTTACTATAAGTTGATTCTAAATAATTTAAAAGAAATGATTTTTTACGTGTTAGTGTAATATCAACGATGGTCTTTTCAAAGAAATCATAAATTATACAACTGTATTTAGAGTTATCAAAATCATTATTCTTTGTATATACCTCATCAATACATATTACTTCAGGTAAATTAATATGTGTTAGTTTGCAGTAATTATCAAAAATCCTCATAACACTTTGAAGTGATATTGATAGTGTTGAAGCCACAGTTTTGAATGTCATATTAGGATTTTTCAAAAGATCCATTACCTTCATGATGGTATAATAAGAAACTCTTGAGTGAGAAGGATGTATGTGATAATTATCAGAAAAAGATTTATGACAATATCTGCATTGATAACGCTTGATAGAACAAAAATTTTGCATATTCCCAAATTAAGTGAAGGGGTGTTCAAAGTTGAGAATGTTTAAAACAAAACGGTCTGATTGATTCAAAATAAAACCTCCTATATACAAAAGAAAATCAATCATACACAGGAGTTATTTTAACATTTGGTGTTATATATAATGATGTAAGATAAAGTGGTGATCTTGTCCCCCATTTAATTATCGTTACACTTCCCCATTCTCAGGAATTGGAATTATTCTATTTTTAGATATAGTAACACTTTATGAATGAATTTAGATTATAAAATAAAAATAGAGGTTAATAGTTTAGAATATAGTAAATAGACTTAATAGTTGTTAAGGCTTTGCCTTGTATATTAAAGAAAAGTTTATCTAAGTGTAATCATTTGCGTTTATTCATTGATCTAGCGTATTTAAATGATCGATATTTTTTAAGCAATGATAATGTTAATAGATATTCAAATACTTCTGATTGAGTTATATATAATAATGATTATAAATGTGATATTATAAGAATTCTTTTGAAGACAAATGTTAATGTTGGTCAAATGCACAATGATAATAGCAATAAAAATAATTTATTTATAATCTATTTTATCTTAAGAAAAATCTAATGATACAAAATGAGTAGTAACATTTGAAAAAATGGACTAACATTTAGATTAAAGCTATTTTTTATGATTATAATAATTTGATAACTGTTTAGTTTTTCGTGTGTTATATAATTTGTTTATTTGGTTATGCTATATATGAATGGAATCATGCCAAGATAACTTATATATGAATTGTTTAGTAAATAGTAGGAAAATGTAGAAAAGTGTTTTTATAAATTTTATGTGCTGTTTTAATTGATAAAAAGTATGAAAAGATTGATAATAAGATAAACTACTTTGTAATTATTAATTACAATTGTTGTATAAAATGTTATGTTTATTTTTACTTGAAGTAATTTAAATATAGGAATGACCAGGGGTGGATATAAATGGATAGAAGTGTAGAAATAGAAATCAATTCAGCTAGTCTGTTAAAATTGATAGAAGAAAAATTTAAAAAATATCGGTATTTAGAAAATTCTTTTGAAAGTATTATGGTCGATGACAAAGAATGCTCTAATGTCATAAAAAAGATATTAAATGATGATTATTTTGAAAAACAAAATGATATATTATATTCTTTTCAACAAGCACGCGCTAGGCATATTTTGTTAACATATTTTATTGGATTAGTTTTTAGTGATGCATATTTAATGCATAAAAAAGAACATTGGGAGAAGCTTTGGTTTATAACAGCTTTATATCATGATTCTGGATATTATTCTAAAGAAATAAGCAATGATAGATTTGATATAAAAAAACATAAATTTTATTTATTGAATAGTTTTTATAATGAAAAGAAACTTAGTTGTTTGAATGATAAAGATAATTATTTTAAGAAAAATGTGTTAGCACATTCTTATGATCAAATTGAGAAATATGATAGATATATCCGCCAATTTCATGAAAATAACAATGATGTTGAAATAGTTGATCATGGTATTTTAGGAGGAGTGCTAACTTTTGACAAATTAGTAAATAATTTTTTTAAAACGGAAAGTAAAAGTGATGATTTAATTGAGATAAAAGAATCATGTCTTGCAATAGCACAGCATAATATTTTTAAATCTAGTAGTGAAAACTATGATAACTTATATTTAGAATATGGCCTAGATCATTTAATCAGCACATCTAAATTTAAAATAAATGATACGACACCATTGTTATATTTTTTGTGTTTAGTAGATACTATAGAATGTATAAAAAAATTTGCTAAAGCTAAGAAAGATAGATATCTTAAAACTAAAACAATATTATCTAATATTTTTATAGATATAAATAATAATTCTATTACTATAGATTATTCAAAGTTATTAAATCACATAATGGAAGCAGATGAAAAATCCTTTAAAAGAATCAAGAAAAAAGAAGAAATTAATTTTAAAGAATTATTTCCTGTTTTTGAAAATTATTATGATGATGTTTTAAATCTTGATAAATGGACAACATTTGATGTTTATGAGAAAAATAGCTATATTGTGAAAATACGAATATAGGTAGTAATGATTGCTTTAGTGACAAAGTAACTAAAAAGTTAATTTTTGTTATTTAAATTTATTATATATGTTATGAAAACTTAAAAGATTGAAATAAATAGTATTTAATTCTAAAGATAGTATGTATCAATGAACGAATAATGTATGTTAAATAGAAGATGAATAATGATTTGTCATAATATGCAAATGACATTATTTAATTATCTTTCTAGTGTATGATATTGTAAATATTGATAGAATTATAGTTCCAATAATATTCTCTATAATTGTAATAATATGAATTATTCCACTAGAATAAGCTATAATGCCTATAGGGAAAAAGTTTTCTATGCTATATACAAGAGCATTAACAAATGATGAATAATTATCAATTATTACAATATTTAATCCATAATATAAATATAAAAAACTAAAACAAGTAACAATTAAAACAACACTCAATAAAAATTTAAAAGGTTTTGTCGCGTATTCACCACAAAATAAATCTAGTATTATTTTTTCACACATAAATGATATAGATGCAAGTATAATCTGTATAAAAATATAAATTAATTCCTTATGGTAATCAGCATTGTTAAAAGATTTCTTATTATTAATTAACTGATTTAAAAGCATTTGTTTATTGGAAATCTTACTTTTATTTTTATATTTTCTTTCTAACAAGTAATACTCATCGTTTAATTTATCATTACCTCTTAAACTTTCGTTTGTTTTCAAAATAGAAAACTGCATAGATTTTTCTTCGTCAGAAGTATCACATAAAGCAAATGGAAAATTTAATTCACATTCGTAGTAATTATATTCATGATTGGAATCTATAGATGGATCATAGTAAAGCTTTTTTTGATTTTTAAATAATTTAATATTAAATTGGTTTTTTATTATTATTTGACCTAAATTTATTGTGTCTTTTAAACATATATTTGTTATGTTATTATAGCCACCGTTTCCGATTATAATAGTGTCATGATTTATGCATTGTTGTATAGTTATATAATTTGCATTTAAGACATTTAGATTCGTTATTTTAGGAAATGTCATATCTAAAAAGATAATTTTGTCTACAGATGAATTTATAAACTCAAATATAGAATTATCGACGAAATTTGAAATAAATACAAATTCTCCATTAGCATAATCAGAGTTTGTTAGGTTTATGTTATCAAAGTATAATTTTGAGTTAATGAAATTATTATTAACAAATTGATAGTAGACATCATTATTGAAAGATGAGTTATTAAAAGTAATTTCATTATTAATAAAATTAGAACTATGTATATACAGATTACAATTTACATAATGAGATTTATAGAAACTAAAATCTGAATTTGAAAAAGAGCAGCCGATAAAATAAAAGTTAATGTTATTAAATTGACATTCATCAAAAATCAAATCATTCTTGAATATTGAATAGGAAAAGTCAATAAATCCATTAGAAAATATACTGTTGTTAAATGCAATGCCCATTGTAGGATCTTTACAATAAAATTTGCACCAAGCTAAATCTAAGCAAATATTTTGTCTGTTTTTAGAATTTATAGAATTATCAAAAAAACTCTTACAAAACATAGCATTGTCAAAATAAATATCAACATATTCATTTTCTTTTATACCATATAACTTTCTGTATTCACGCACAGAAAAACCAGTTATTATTAATTCTTCTAAATTTAAATAATTATGATTTTTGATTTTAGAATATATATGATTTATATTGATATCATTTATATTACAACTCATATGTTACACCATAATATTTACAATTCCTTTGATTCTTCTATACTCAGACATTGCATACGAATCGGTCATTCCTGATATATGATCGGCAATGCATTGGCATAAAATTTTTCTTTTATTTAAATATTCTTCTTGATTACTTAGCTTTTCTAAGTCATTATGTACTATTTTCTCAAATTCATTGCGGATATATGATATATCTTCTACAACAAATTTAAAATAAGTGTTGGTATGATATTTTTCTAATTCTATATAATATTTTTTTAGAGTAGTCTCTTCTAGAGTTAATGGATTATTGTAATAATATTTAAATAATTCTACAATAATATCTTTAGCTGTTGTATCAAAGCGGGATACTTCACTAGATCCAATAACATAATTTGATACAAGTTTATCTAATATAGAATTTGCTTTTTTTCCGTTATTAGAGAAATCTATTATCTTTTTACTTAAATATTTATAATTTTTATTAAAGATAGTTTTGCTACCAAAGCAATTTTCTATATTATTTTTATTGTAAATAAAATCAATATCATTTATAAAATAGTTTATTATCTGTGAGCATAATTGAGCGCGGTACATGTCATTTTCATCAATTATTATGAAACCATTATTTTTATTAGTTTCTATATCTTTTTTTATTTTATTATCTATCATAAGTAATTCTTTAACGTATCGAGCATTGGAAAATTTAATGAAAGTTTCATGACTTATTTTTCCGGATTTAAAAGCATCGTCAATATCATGTGATCTTTGAGCAATTTCATCAGCAATAGCAACAACTTGTCCTTCTGCTGTTATAGAGTGATCAAATTCGGGAAAAAGGAATTCGCTATAAGGATACTTAAAATAATTATTTAGATCACAGATTAGATTTCTTTCGTTATCACAAATTTTTGAAATTTTTGTATGCTTCCATGCACCTTCAAGTGTTAAGAAAGATAGATTAAGGCCATTAGTATATGGATATTTATTTTCTAGATAAGAAAGTACTCTTAATGTTTGAAAATTATGTTTAAAATGTTGTTGAAGTTTTGGTTCATCAATGTTTTTTATAATTTTTATCTTTCCTGAAAGAATCGCGTCTAACGTTCTTTCACCAACATGACCAAATGGAGTGTGCCCAATATCATGAGCTAATGCAATAGCTTCTGTTAAATCTTCATTTAAATTAAGTTTACGAGAAATGCTTCTAGCAATTTGTGTGACTTCTAGAGTATGGGTTAAGCGAGTACGGTAATGATCTCCTTTTGATGATGTGAAAATTTGTGCTTTATCTACTAGTCTTCTAAATGCTTTTGAATGTATTATACGGTCACGATCACGTTGAAATTCGTTTCTTGTATCTAAATTATCTTTGTAAATACGTAATGATAATTTGCTTAAATTACTTATTGCAAAATTATTAAAAGTTATATTAAATGAATTATCTATTATATCGTTGCACATAGGATTATTATTGAATTTAGCAAATCTTGTTATAATTAATAGGTCTTTTAGGGTTTGATATGAATAGTCTTCAGCTATATATTCATTTGAAGCAAAATCATTATCTAAATCTAATTGTATTGCTTTTAATAAAAGAGAAACTATTTCTTTGTTATTTATTTCATCATATATATTTACTTTTATGATTTTTTTATTGCTGTTATCAATTTCTATTTTTCCTTCGCAAAAAAGTAAAGAATTTCCAATATATTTTTTTGTTTCATCAGGGTTGAAAATAATTATAATTAGATTAAAAGAATCATTACTATTTTCAAATTTTTTAATGTGATCTTCTGGAATCTTATATGTTTTATTTTTTCTTAATGTATCAGCATAATTTGTTCCTTGCTTAATTTTTAAAATGTATAATTTTTTATCTAGTGCTATCATTTTATATTCTCCATTTCAATTGTATTTAATGCTTAAATTATAATACAAAAACTTGAAAAAAGAATATTCTTGTAAACGTCAATTAAAAAATGCTGTTTGGGGTGCGTACAATTTCTTGAATTTCCTATTCAATTAAGATTCAGTAATTGCCTGTAATCTTTTTGGCTTAGATTATTTAGTGACTGTTTTATTCTTTTGGTGTTGTACTACACAATACACTTATTTATAACAGATATAAAGTATTTCATTTTTCATTCTTTCAAAAGGTCGTTCTCTTTGTTAGAATATAAAATATAGTATATTAAAGGGGAGATTATGAATTTAAAAATTGTAGAATGTGTATGTACATTAATTGTTATTGTTATTATTTTTATTTTAAAGCTTGTAGTTGACGAACCGTTTAGTTGCGTGTAAATGTCAATCAAAAAAAGTAGTTTTATAGCGGTTAAAAATGTAGGAATATAACACTACTCTGTATTTTCATCATAAAGTAATTTATCCTTGATTCTATATGATTGACCTGTAATTTTTATAATGGAAGAATGGTGAACTAATCTGTCAATGATTGCATTAGCGATAGTGTAATCACCAAATACATCACCCCATTTAGATAATGGCTGATTCGTAGTCAAAATAGTTGATCTGCTCTCATATCTTGATGCTATTAGTTGAAAGAAGCCATGGGATGCACTTTTATCTACAGGTAGATATCCTATCTCATCAATGATCAGAACCTTATATTTCGTATAATGCTTAACTATTTTATCTAGCCGTCCTTCTGTGGCAGCTCTTTTGAATTTTTCCATCAAACTATTAAACGAAATAAAATATGTTGAATATCTTTTGGAAGATGCTTCCATCCCAATAGAAATTGCTAAATGGGTCTTACCTACACCTGATGTTCCTATAAATAATATGTTTTCGCTATTTTCAATAAATCTTAATGACATCAAATCTAATATTTGATTTTTATTAATAGAAGGCTGATAGGCAAACTCAAAATCATCTATTGTTTTATGAAAAGGGAAGTGCGATATTTTAAGGTTGATCATTCTTGCCCTTTCATCTCTAAATCTAATTTCTTCGTCTGTTATTTCTTTTAATACATCAGTAAACGATTTGTTTTCTAGGATCGTTTTATCCAGATAGCTAGGTAATAATTCCTTTATCTTATGTAATTCCAAAGTATCTAAATTATTTAAAAGTTTATTATAAGTTGTCATACAAAGACATGTTCCTTTCTGCTACTTTTTCAATTTCATCAATAGGCATATCTTTAAACACATCAGATTTCATAATTTTGATCATATGTTGTTTCTTGTAGTTTAAAAATTTGTTTGATATCCTATGTGTCTCTATCAATATTCCATTCAAATAAATCATAATTTGATCATTATCCACTTTTAAAATAACTGTTTTTCCTATATACTTTGTATCAAGAGAATACTTATGATACTTATATGTAATCAATGATTCCTTTGAAACGATTCTTGTGATTGGTCTTGCTAGATACTCGTTCAAAAGATTTAGATTTGGTAATGGTCGTAGGTATTCTTTTTCTTTTATAAATCTATCAATCGGTTTTTGTTGTGTGGCTTGTGATACTTCGCTATTTAGTGTTTGATTGAATTTATCTACTATATTAACCAATTCTTCAATGGATTCAAATTCGTTATTGTATATCTTTAAACCATCCATGATCTTAGCTAGATTTTCTACCTTACCTTTTGTTTGAGGGCGGTATGGTCTACAAGTAATAACTTCAAATCCCATATCTTTTGAAAATTGATAAAACGATTCGTTTAGTACCGCTTCTTTATAATTAGATTTTGAGTGATCTACAACTGTTTTCATATTATCAAATAGTATTTCTTTAGGTACACCCCCAAAATATTTAAATGAGCTGATCATTGATTCTATTAGTGTGTCTTGTGATCTATCTAATGTTAAGCTGAAGTATTTCATTCTAGAATAGCCAAGAATTATCAAAAATATGTTGATAGTGAATGCTTCACCATTTCTAGATGTTAATGTTAATTTTTCTTTCCAATCGACTTGTGCTTGAAGACCAGGTGATGTTTCAAATCTAATTGTTGCCTTCTTATTTGCTTCAAAATCTAATGCTTTGCAATAATCTTTTAATATTGTGTATTTACCTTCATAACCTTTATCTTTGATAAAACGATATATTGAAGTGATGTTACAACCTATAGTTAATTTATCTTTTATGATTTCTCTATAAGGATCAAGCTTAGATGGCTTAGTCTTTTTACGCTTAATATTCTCACCATCAATTTCAAAATATCTCTTTACTGTACGATAATCACAGTTATATTGACGAGCAAGTTTCGCGTAATTAACTTTGATATTTTCTTTTTTCATTATTTTTATCCTTTCGTAAATATCTTTTCTCATTTTAATATGCCTCCAATACAGAAGTATATTAAATCCAAGAAAAAAAGAAATATAAGAACCTACATTTTTTACCGCTAGATTCCTACATTTCTATTGTGCCATTTACAAATTTGACAAATTATCTATAAAATTAATAATATAAATTTCTAAACTCTTGGATCGCATATCTATCAGTCATACCGGAAATGTAATCAGTAATAACTCTCATTAATTGTATCCTTTTGTCTATTGAAAAAAATCTTTTGTCTGATATTACGATTTCGAACTTTTCTCTAATAGAACCGATGCTTATTGATATGTTTTTGTAATTCTTTAATTCGCCTATTTCAATCATATATTGAATTATTGGTCTATCTGGAAGCTGTTGTGGATGAGAGTAATAGGCTTGAAATAATTTTCTTATGATGTATTTGCCTTTTGCATTCATCCTTTCTACTTCTCGAGAATGATGTATTTTTTCGCTAATGACTTTTGGGTAATTAGTTTGAAATAAATCTATTTTTCTATTGATTTCACCCTTTTTTTTGAAGCCAATAGCATTTATTATGTCAGGCTCATACCAATTATGTTGGCTGAAAAAGTTTAGCTTGTTTGATTCAGTTTTTACTTTTTCATTCCAAAGTAATGTCAGATTATATAAAGAACATTCTATAATGCGATTTATAAGAGTATTGATTACAATTTTAGATAAATCACTAATATATTGGTTGTTTATTTGTTTTCTTTTTTTCACTTGATTTAGTAGTGTAAAGTCTTGGGGATTCATAAATATTCCTAAATTAGTTTTGATTATATGACAAACATCGGCACCAGTCATAGCATTTCCTCTTAAAGCATCTTCTAAATCATGATTCCATTGAGCAATATCATCAGCTTTTTTTACGACAAATGCTTCAAATGACCAAGCTTCTTTTTGACTTTGCAAATCTACATGCAAATTATTCTTGAATTGATACATATATGTTGGTGTGGTGTAAGTAGAATTTATTTTATGATGTTTATAACTGCTGGATGAATGGTGTAAAATGCCCCATAAAGTATAATTTGTGAGATTTAATCCTTGACTATAATCATGTTCTAAATATGCTGCAATTCTAACACTTTGAACATTATGCTTGAAGCCAAAGAGGTATTTTTTTATTTCTTCACTTTCGGAAAGGCTGGGATCATTCATAGGAGATTTGTTAATGATAATTTTGCTGTTTGGAATCATTATTTCATGTAATATTTGCTCGCCTGCATGTCCAAAAGGAGAGTGACCTAAATCATGGCCTAAAGCAATAGCTTCTGTTAATTCAGAATTTAAACATAATGCACTTGAGATAGTTCTTGCAATTTGTGCGACTTCCAAAGTATGTGTTAATCTATTTCTTTGATTATCATCTTTTCCAGTTAAATAAATTTGGGTTTTTCCTGCTAATCTTCGAAAAGCACTACTATATAATATGCGGTCTCTATCATGGGAAAATTCTGAACGATAAGAAGAGCTATCTTGCGTAATGTTGACATTCCTGCGGATAAACTTTGTAGGTGCAGAAAAATTAAAGCTTGGAGTAGAATAATTTAACATGTTAATCACATATCATCAAATGAGTTAAAATTTGATGAAATCCTTTCTAGCCTATAATTTAAGTTTGAATACACTACATAGGCTATTTAGTGTATTCGTTTGTAAACTGTGCATTTACTCCTGTTTTTTACAAATATGTTGTTTACTATCTAGAGGATTTTTTTCGAAATATGATGGTGAAATTCGGTAAATAACATTTAAGATTAGCATAATTGATGCCATTCTGGTATATAAATTAGATACTTAATTTAACAATATATACCCTATCCTTTCTTATTAAATTAAATCATATAAAGGTTGATTTCGCTTTGAAAAAAAGGTTGATTATTTCAGAAAAGGTTTACAGTTTTTTTGGAAAAAGGTTGATTTATAGAATATAATAATGATATGAGGTGGTATCATGAATTTAAATGCAATTTATGACTTATTTTATAATGGAGGGGAACTTTCTGATGAGCCTTTATGGCCTGGAAGGAAAATGCAAAAAATTTCCTTTTTTAATGACATTATACCGATGAGATTAAAAGGTATCAATGAATCGTTGTGGAAGAATAAATCAAGAAGAAGTAGATTTCTGTCTAATAGTTTCAATGAGCCTTTGTATATTGAAGATGTCAAAGATTATATCATTAAAAATCCTGATGTGATATCCAATATTGAATCTCGAGTGCAGAGAAGAATCAAAAATGATGTCGATTTAAATAAACTAGCAAATGTCATCAAAAACTTTATAAGTAAAAATATAAGCGATATTAATGAAGAAATATATAGTTATCTAGTCGGAGATGATGACTCATATATAAAAGACAAATATGAGAGATCTCTTGCTTTTATTATAATCTATGCAATTCTAGGAATTAAGGCTAATATTGTATATCGAAATTTTTTCTTGAAAATGCAAAACGCAACAAATAATAATTACACTTTAAATCAAGAGGATCATAGTTCTTTTATTAGTGAATTTCCACCAGATGGACAAAAATTCAAGCCAGGACAAAGAATTATGCACACTTGGGTAATCCAGAATAATGGTTCTATTGTTTGGAAAGATAGATATTTTGAATGTGTAAATCCTCAACTAATCAATAGCAATATTGAACTAAATATCAAATTAAAACAAAATATTTATCCGGGAGAAAAAGCTTATGTGGTTGCCGAATTTAATGCTCCTTGTAACGATGGAGCATATGTTTTAAAGTGGAAAATGAAAAATAGAGATGGTACTTATTCATTTCCACAATCGATAGGTTTAATGATTCATTTCTATGTAGAAAACAATATAAAAGATATCAGCTCCAATGGAATTGCACAAATTGTAAATGAAACCCCTAGTAGGATGCAGCAATATCGCGTTGGAGAAATAATTGAACACACGTGGACATTGAAAAATGTTAGCCAAAAAGATTGGAATAACTGTTATTTTGAGTGTACAAATTGTACAGTTTTTAATTACGCAATAAACGAACTTAGAGTTCTTATAAAATTTATGGATCCAAAACGAGAAAGAAATATGATGAAAATAATTAAACCAGGAGAAGAAACAAACGTTACTGTTAAATTTCACACTCCTTATCAAGCTGGAATTTATATTTTTGAGTGGAGAATAAGAGATAAAAATGGTAACGATGTCGCATTAGAAAGTCCCAGTATAGAGTTAGAAGTAAATGTTTGCGATTGACAATCATAAAATTAAACAATCGAGAGATCATTAATTATGTTCGCACAATAGAAATATTAATTACATTCTATTTTCTTCATAGCTTTTATTGTCTGAACATATTAAAAATTCTAAATTTTATAGTTCATAATATTTATAAAATCTTCTGTCGTTCACATCAAAACGTATAATCCAAACTTGTTTCCCAATAAGAAGGGGGCGGATTATTTGTTTTCGTAACGGAGATTAGCGCCATCTTAGCTCTAAGCGAAAGGCTATATATCACTTTTGGAAAATTAAAAAAACTAAACAAGTTAGATCTATCCTTAAATTTATTAATAATTTTAGGGTAACGTTTAGACGCCAAAGTAATAAACTTATCTATATTTAGATTTACTTCTTCAGTCTTTGATTGATATACTGATTTGAACATATCAAGAATTTCCTTTCTATCTTTGACTCTTGCACATCTTGTAACATTTAAGCTAATATGTACCTAACAAGATTGATGCATTGCTTTAGGAAATATACTTAAATACGCATCTTTAATACATGCTAATACATCACTAACAAAAAGAAGAATTTCTAAACATCCATTTTTTGATACTCTTGGAGTATTTCTTTATAGGTTTTTCTTGATTCTGAGATAGATACCAAAATAAATAATTTCTTTATATCCTTCCTTTTTCTTTAGAAACAATGTATCGTCTAACATTAAGCATTGCAGTATTCATATACAACAACATATTGTTTATTCGACTGTTTTTATGAATTTCTTTAATGTGGTTTTATATTGTGTTGGTAATATTTGAAATCGTTTGAATAAAATAAGCGTGGTCATACATCTTTTCAATCAAATCAGCAATTTCGGATTTAGTTATTACTTTTGGATATAAATGCAATTTAGTTGTATTTAAAACATTAGTATTATGTTTGTATGGAGCAATTGTATGCTATTTAAACTTACCGTTAGAATCTCGAGGATTTCAACAGTAATTTTTCATGTTTCATTTAGAGACTTTTTAAGTTCATAACATAAAAGTTTAGAAGCAGCTATTTCCAAAGCGGGAAGATTATTATCATTATCAAATAGGGCTTTCATCTAAGATGTAGTAAGATAGTTTATGGGTATATTCCTTTCATAAATTGTTCTAGGTCGAGCTAATTTTACTAAGAATATGACTTTTTTCTATCTTTAAAGAAAATTGTTTTTACACAAAATATTCTATGCTATCATCACAATAACAGTTATATTTATTAAAAGATAACTGTTATAATTATTTAGTAAATAAATGAGGTATTATTATGAACTCTGTAAAGAAAGCATTGTATGTTATGTCGAATGATGAAGTTGAAAACAAAACAATAAACTTAATTGAAGATACTATTGATGTTGTATTAGGAGATAAGGCAGCAGCTATAAAAGTTATGAAATCATTAGCACAGTTTCCTTTTTTTATTCGTGAGCAATATAATTGGATAAAACTAAAAATGTTTTTTGATGGAGTGTATATAAATGAGCAAGATCGCGCTAAAATAAATGCAATGTTAATGGAAAATGGTAAAAAAGAGGATAATGCATTAAGACTTTTAAAATTAATAGATGATGCAGATGGAATTGGAAAAATATCATATTTAATCAATGCTACACGGTGTTTACTTGCAGATTTTATTGATTTGACTACATATTTTCGAATATGTCACGTAGTAATTTATACTTTGGAAGAAGATTTAGAGTTTTTAAAACAAAATATAAATAATAATAGTTTTGAATATAGTCAATATATTCAAGGATTATTAACATCTGGTCTTGTATATCAAAGTAAAATTTATCCAAATGGTGATCAGGAGTATTCGTTTACTAAGCTAGCATATTTTACTGATCAATATGCTTTAAGCTATGATGATGTGAATAAATATCCAAATCCGTCTAATAAAGTTTTATATAATTCAAATCCCAAAGTTGATATTACACGACCAACACCGATAACAAATAAGGAAATTGATCAAATGTTTGATGATGAAAATTAATGAAACTCATAGTAAAAATATTTAGAATTAAGATAAATTTTACATTACTAAAAAAGAAATTAGATACCGCTAAAATCTAACTAATATTTTAATTGAAAGTTAAATTTGTATGTAAATTTTACACTCTCCGCAACATAATTGTTAAAAAACTAATCAGAAAATGGACATTTCCTAAACGATAAAAGGAGATGTTTAAGCATCTCCTTTTATCAATAGCAAATAGTATTCATCAAATTATAATTTATTACCGTTTGATTTTATAACTTCACTATACCAGGTATAACTTTTCTTAAGATATCTTTTTCCTGAACCATTGCCATTATCATCTAAATCAACATAGATGATACCGTAACGTTTTGACATCTGTCCTGTACCATTAGAAACGATATCAATAGGGCCCCACATAGTGTATCCAAACAAATCAACGCCTTGTGCAATTGCTTGTTTCATTGCTTTGATATGGTCACGCATGTAATTGATGCGGTAATCATCAATAACCGTATCGTTTTGTAATTCATCAACAGCTCCTAATCCATTTTCACTGACAAATAATGGTTTTTGGTAGCGATCGTATAAATCAAGCAGTGCAAGTTTCAAACCATCAGGATCTACTGACCAACCCCAGCCAGTTTTTGGAAGATATGGATTAACTAAACCTTCTAAAGTATTTGTATCGATTATTTTTTCAGCAGCTTCCGCATCATTTGCGGAAACAACACGACTGCGATAATAGCTAAAGGTAATAAAATCAACTGGATATGAAGCAATTATTTCTTCGTCACCTTCTTCAAAAGTGATTGTGATATTATTTTCGGCAAAGTACTCCCAAATATAACTTGGATAATAACCGCGAACCTGGACATCAGAAAAGAAATATTCTTTACGCTTTTCTTTTTCTGCTGCCATTACATCTTTTGGATTGCAAGTGTAATGATAAACTGTCTTATAGGCAATCATTGCTCCAACTTTTGCATGATCAGAATGATTATGTATATATTTCACTGCAAGGGCACTGGCAACAAATTGATGATGAGCCGCTTGATACATCCTTTGCAATAGATTAGGACTTTCGGGATCGATGCAAGCTGCATCCCAACAAATAGGTTTAACAGCGGCATTACCGATCTCATTGAATGTTAGCCAATAATCAACGACATCATCTAAGTTGTCAACAATTGTTTCAACAAATTTCATATAGAAAGCGATGAATTTTCGATTATCCCAGCCTCCATATTTGTCAACTAATGATAAAGGTGTTTCATAGTGAGAGATTGTTACCATTACTTTCATGCCTAGTTCATGACAGTATTTAAACATATCATGATAATATTCTAATCCTTTTCGGTTAGGTTGTTCTTCTTCGCCAGTTGGATATATTCTTGTCCAGTTGATGGATGTACGGAAAATGTTGAAGTTTGCTTCAGCCATTAATTTTAGGTCATCTTTATAAGTGTGATAGAAATCTATGGCTTTGTGTGTAGGATAATAATCTGCATCTCTTCTGATACCGCCAAAAAATCCTCTTGCTTTGATATCAGCGGTAGACATTTGTTTTCCATCTTCAAGGTATGCACCTTCGCATTGATTTGCTGCTACTGCACCTCCCCATAGAAAATCATCAGGGAAACACTTTTCTACTTCTTTATTTAATACTTTCATATAGATCCTTTCTTAATCATTGATGATTGCAACAGTAGTTTTTCCTTTTATAACGTTATCATTGTTTAAAAAGAAAATTGATTTTGAGCATTTAGGAAATAACATCATGGTTGTAAGATCATATTGTTTTTGGTTTAATTCGTATGAGTTAAACTTTATTAATTTATCGCCAACCTTAACATGGTCACCAGTATTAACATATTTTTTAAATCCCTTTCCTTTAAGATTAACAGTATCTATGCCAATATGAATTAGTATTTCTAAATTGTTAGATGTTTTGATTCCTATTGCATGTAATGTAGGGTATATCATTGAAATAATTCCATCACAAGGTGAAACAACTATTTCTTCATTTGGTTTTATGGCTATGCCATCTCCAAGCATTTTTTGGGCAAATACGGGATCGTTTACTTGTGATATAGGTATGATACTTCCTGAGATCATAGCCTTAATTTCATTGGGATTGTTACTTTTTTTGCAAAAATTGAACATGTTATTTTACATCTTTACCATCATATACTAAAAAGGTAATGATGAAGGAAACGATAAATGAAACAGCAACACCAGCTAAGATAGCTCCCATGGTCTTTTCAAAGATTACAACCCCAAGAATGCTAGAATATCCCATGGCAAAGGCTTTAGCTCCTAAAAATCCTGCAACTGCACCACCGCATAAACCGCCAGCGACAAGACTGATCATAGGTTTTTTAAGTCTTAAATTCACACCATATAGAGCTGGTTCAGAAACACCAGAAAGAATAGCTCCAATTCCTGCAGACAGTGCTGTGGTTTTAAAATCTTTATTTTTTGCTTTGATAGCAACCGCAAAGCATGATCCACCTTCCGCAATGTTATGAAGAATCCATCCAGGTCTAAATACATTATCATAACCAGTGCGTGAGAATAATTCCATCATTGGAGCAACTGGCAACATATTTACACCCATCATTACTAAGAATGGTTGTGCAGCGGCGATGATACCTGGAGCAAATCCACCAACGTGAGCTTGCAACCAAATAATTATATTAACGATCCAAGAACCAACGATATTTCCAGCAGGTCCTAGCAACAAAACAGTAATTGGAAAACCAATCAAGAAAACACATAATGGTGCGAATACTGAACGTAATAGTCCTGGAATGATACGATAGAACCATTTTTCTAGATATGCACACATGATAGCAATAAATAAACCAGGTAGTAAGGTATTACCATAAGTAACAAGATGTACCGGTAAGCCTAACATGCTAACGGCATTGCCAGCACTCATCATGTCATTGAAATTTGGATATACTAATGTCAAGGCAATCGCCATTGAGAAAGCAGGGTTTGACTTCAAAACTTTGCTAGTTCCATATGCTACAAGTACTGGCATGAAATAAAATGGTGCATTAGACATAAAATCTAATAGTTGGTATGTAGTGCCTGCAGTAATATCTGGCATAAAGTAACTTGCTAATGACAAAATTACTTTTAACATACCAGAACCATAAATTACTGTAATGAATGGTGTAAGTGATTGGGCCATAAAATTAATTGCTTTGTCAAAATAAAATTTTAAATTTTTCTTAGGGTTAATTAGATCTTCATCTAAATTTTCATCAATGGCTTCTTCAGTTTTTACCGTATAGGTTTTGGTTAGATCATCAAAAACAGGGAATAAGTGTTCTCCTAAGATTACTTGATATTGTCCATTGCCATATACTACTCCAAGGACACATGGTAAGTTCTTGATAGCTTCATCATCAGCAAGATCTCTATTGTTTAAATAAAAGCGTAGTCTAGTAACACAATGAGTTACAGCGCTGATATTATCTACACCACCAACATGATCTACGATTTGTTTTGTTAATTCTTTATAATCTATTTTTGTCATATTCTATTCCTTTCTGGTTATTTCTTTTAAGCGTACGATATGAATCATTAAATAAATGCAATCGGCATCGGTACAAATATATTTATACGATTCAGCAATGAAACTTTTGATTTCAGTTATGCACTTCTCCACCTCTACATATTTGGTTTTCAGTTCACTGAATATTGAAGTTATTTCTGAACTATTGTTATTTGTTTGTTTGGTAATAATGCTTCGAAGGAAGAACTTCAAATGGATGATGAAACGACTATAAGCTAATGAATTTTCATCTAAACGACAACATAATTTATTTTCAACAATATCAACAATATGGCCTACACCTTTCATTATTTCTTTAGTGTCAGAATTTGACTTTTGTTCTGTTGCTGTAATTAAGTGAAATGCAATGGAAGTAGCTTCATCTTTATCTAATTTGATATCAAAATTACTATTGATAAGTTTAATGGCATATAATCCTACTTGATATTCATCTTTATAAAATCTTTTTACTTCTTCATTTACTAGCTTAGGCATAGTATTACCTTTTTTATATTCAAATAAACTAAAGTTAATATG
>JALEMK010000111.1 GCA_022768265.1 Erysipelotrichaceae bacterium | reverse complement strand
TTTTGAAAATTTTCCTCAGAAAATTTGTATGATAATTTATGGATTGATGTGAGTTTTAATATATTATTTAATCGTTCTTCTGAATATTTTTCAAAGAGTTCTAACTGTAATAAGTGTGGTATGGAATTTGAATATTTAGGTACATTACTCCACAATTGATTAAAATACTCTTTTGAAATATTCATAAAATGATGTAATAAGAAATAATCAATTAAAAAAGTATTTTTTTCCAATATTCATATAGCATTTGTTGCGTTGCTAATAAAATGGGATGATTTCTTTTTGATACAATAAACCAACTAGAAATGGGAAGGCTATGACCATCAGAACTAGGCTTTAGTTCTTGATATAAAAATAAGTCTGCCCTCAAAATTTCATTAGGTATATTAGACTCAGATACAAAAACGGTTGAATCAATCCAAATCCCCATATTTGATTAACAATTCTAGTCTTAATAAATCGGATAAGTGTGTAAGCGTAATTTGTTTATTTGAGATTTTCTCTTCAATAAAATCAGGAAATTGAACATAATCTTTTCGATTATGTTCAGTTATTACAACAATATCATACTCCTTAAAATTACGGTAAATACTATTAACGCATACTCTTACAATATCAGGAGCATTATCTATCCCCTGAAACCAACAAATCCATATTTTATTAGAACTATCACCTAAAGTAGAACTTGAAGAAATATTCCTAAGCGCAGCACTATATCTTCTTTTTAACTTTTGCTGGATTTTCAAACTCACAGCTTCACGCAACAACTCTAAAGCTTGCCTTGACGTACCTAATCTCAATAATTCAGTAATTGCAAATAGTAACACTCTTGCCCTTAAATATTGTTTCATAATATCAAAAGCCTTATATTTTCTTAATATATTTAATAATATTTTCATTCTTACCATCCAAATTAATATCTATAATCTAATTTGTTTTATTCTAGTTCTTAATAATAAAGAGAGCATTACATATACCAATATTGATAATATCCCATATACTAATATAGAAATTATTGTATCCGCAATAATGTAAATAGACTTCATCCATTGAATAATCAAAACAGTACCTATCATCGAAAACAAATTCTTTCCTAATTCAAGAAGAATAAAATGAAACCTAATCCCTAAACCAAATCTCTTTTTAAATCTTAAGAGAATTGTACTCAATGAGAAAAAACCAGTCAAGGATGAAACTAGCACAATACCATATATGCCCCAAAATTTTACAAGAAATAAAGTAAGAATAATATTTAAGCTACTAGCTGTAATACTATTTCTGAATGTATCCTTTGTATTACCATGAGCATAGAAATATTTATAAATTAGATCAATAAGGATATAAAATTGCTGAGAAAAAATAAATACACATGCACAAAAATATAAAATATTGACATTATCCTGTGTAAACTTCCCTCCTAGAAATAACAATGATACAAATTCTAATCCTACATTTATAAAACCGGCAATAATTAACATTAAAATAGCATGAAATAATATAAAACAATCCCAAAAATAGCTGAGAATACAGGTATCTTCTAGCTTGGCTATAATTTTAGGGTATACATATGTAGTCAAATTTCCAATAATTACAGCATTAACTAGATTGATAATTTGTGATGAGTAATTTAATATCGTTACTTGTCCTTCAGGTAAATTTGTGGCAACAGTCGTCCATATAACAAATTGAAACTGATAAACGCTTGAAGCTAGCAATACAGGAAAGAATGTTTTCATCATGTTCATAAGTTCTTTATTTTTTATATCAAAACACAATGTATATCTAAACCCGATTGTAACTGCACATATGATATCTAAAATTAGGTTCACTAGTGCCGCTATAAGTAAAAGAAAAAAATAGGCATGAATATTATTTATTCCACCAAATAACAAAGTGACAAGTACAAATAAATTAACTAAAAGAACGATAAACTTAGGGGTGTTATACCTATTTTCACATTGATAATAAGCAGCCGTCACTGCTAAAAAAGCAGTAATACCCTGAATAATAAATGATATAATTAAAAGAGTTGAGGCAATAGAAACAAAATTATCACCGCGCTCTGTGAAAAAGGAGATGAAAGGAATACGAAAATTTAGAATAATTAATGCGATTAGAATAACGCTACCATAGGTAATAGTAATAAACGTATTGACTACTCGTAAAGATACTTTCTTTACATACGCAGGAATAATAATAGCAGTAATTCCCCCTGTAACTAGAGAAAAAACAAACGAAGCTATTCCCAATGAAAAATTGTAAGCATCCATATAATCTGTTGCTCCAAAGGTCACAGCTGTAAACCTAGACTTATAAAGAGCGACAATTTGCGAACAGCTAGTTAACAAAATCATTGTTATTAGCTGAAAAACTTGTTTCCTATTTGTAGATTCTTTCATTATTCTCGTAACCATTTCCCAATAGGAGTTTATCTAATTTAACAAAATGTTTATTAGCATTATTGCTAATTTCTTCAATATTATTAAACAAAA
>JALEMK010000106.1 GCA_022768265.1 Erysipelotrichaceae bacterium | reverse complement strand
ATTATTCTTGCAGGAGGAAGCGGTACAAGATTGTACCCTATAACAAAAGTAACTAGTAAACAATTATTGCCAATATATGACAAACCGATGATCTATTATCCTTTGTCTACTTTGATGTTGGCGGGAATCAAAGAAATATTGATCATTAGTACACCACAAGATCTTCCTAACTTTGAAAGATTATTAGGTGATGGCAGTCAATTCGGTGTGAGTTTTTCTTACAAAGTTCAAGAAACGCCTAATGGATTAGCTCAAGCATTTGTAATTGGAGAAGAATTTATCGGTAACGATGATGTTTGTTTGGTCTTAGGTGATAATATTTTCTATGGTCATAAGTTTGGTACGACCTTGCGTAAAGCTGCCAATAATAAAGGCAGAGCTACGGTGTTTGGCATACATGTAAACGATCCAGAACGCTTTGGGGTTGTTGAGTTTGATGATACAGGAAAGGTTTTGTCTTTAGAAGAAAAACCGGCTCAACCAAAAAGTAATTATGCTGTGGTAGGTTTATATTTCTATGATAATCGGGTCGTAGAGTATGCTAAACAATTGCAACCAAGTGCTCGTGGAGAATATGAAATTACTGATCTAAATAAGATTTATCTAGAAAAAGGTGAATTAGATTGTGAGTTGTTGGGTCGTGGTTTTACTTGGTTAGATACAGGAACAGTAGAATCATTGGCGCAAGCTAGCAATTATGTCAAGATCATCGAAGATGTGCAAGGAATCAAGATAAGTGTGCCTGAAGAAATAGCATATTATAACGGGTGGATCGATGAACAAGCAATGTTAAAAGCTGCTGAAACTTATGGCAAAAGCCCATATGGTGAACACTTAAGAAGAGTTGCCAGCGGCGCGGTACAAACAACATATAATAAAGGTGGTAAATAGTGAAGGTTATATTTATAGGTTGCGGATATTTAGGTTACAATCTAAGCAAAGGCTTGATTGATAAATATGATGTAGCAGTTTTAGGAATTGATAGTCCGTATGTCAGCCATACGCCATGGTTTCGCTATGCAGATGTCTTTGATATGGGAACGATGATAAATCAGGACTTAAAAGATGCGATCGTAATCGATACGGTAAGTTTAGTAGGTAATCGTACAACTAGCGATGATCCGGATAGATTATTGAAAAATTTAAAGAATAAATATCAAGGATTATTAGATGTCTTAAAAGCTAAGGGAGTCAAACGATATATTTTCTTAAGCAGTGGAGGAACGATCTATGGCGATAGCGATGAACCTATCAAAGAAGATCATGTGTTAAATCCTAAAAGTCTTTATGGCAAAAGTAAGAAAATGTTAGAAGAATTGATCGCAGATAGCGGAATTGATTATTTGATCTTAAGACCTTCTAATCCATTTGGGGGCTTCCAAGTTACCAATGGGCAAGGAGTTATTCCTATTTTGATCAATAAAGCACTTGATGAAGAAGCTTTTGATATGTATGTGGAAAAAGATAGCGTACGCGATTATTTTTACATTGATGATTTTGTTGATATCTTAGATAAATTAATTGCACAGGATATCAATAATGAGATCTTAAATGTTGGTTCGGGGGTAGCTACTTCTTTGCAAGAAGTAATTGCCGCGGTGGAAAAGGCCTGCGATAAAACGGTTATCATCAATGAAGTAGAAAAAGATGAAACAGCAGTAAAAAGTATTGTTTTAGATATTAGTAAATTACAAAGTTTGATCGATCATGAAAATAAGATAAGTTTAGAAGAAGGCATCAAACTTGAAACCAAGAGAATAGAAAGAGGCAGAGAATGAAGATATTAGTAACTGGAGGAGCAGGGTTTATCGGTGGTAACTTTGCTCATTATATGACCACAACTTACCCTCAAGATGAGATCGTGGTTTTGGATGCATTAACTTATGCAGGAAACTTAGAAACACTAGCGCCAATCATGGACAAGCCTAATTTTACATTTGTCAAAGGTGATATCCGCGATCGTAGTTTTATTTATAATTTATTTGCAAAAGAACAATTTGATGTCGTAGTTAACTTTGCGGCAGAAAGCCATGTTGATCGCAGCATTGAAGATCCTGGGGTTTTTGTGGAAACCAATGTCATGGGCGTACAAGTGTTATTGGATGCTTCTTTGAAGTATGGGGTAAAAAGATATCATCAAGTTTCTACCGATGAAGTATATGGCGATCTACCATTAGATCGTAAAGATTTGATGTTTACCGAAAATACACCATTGCATACCTCAAGCCCATATAGTGCATCGAAGGCTAGTGCTGATTTATTGGTTTTGGCATATCATCGTACCTTTAAATTGCCAGTAACCATTAGCCGTTGTTCAAATAACTATGGACCATACCATTTTCCAGAAAAGTTAATTCCTTTGATGATCAGTAGAGCTTTAGCTGAAGAAAGTTTGCCAGTATATGGCAAAGGGGAAAATGTTCGTGACTGGTTACATGTATATGATCATTGTACGGCAATCGACCTAGTGATTCGCCAAGGTAGGGAAGGTGAAGTATATAACATCGGTGGTCATAACGAACGTACAAACTTAGAAGTAGTTAAAACTATCTTAAAACAATTGAATAAACCTGAAAGTTTGATTCATTTTGTAACAGATCGTCCAGGTCATGATCTACGTTACGCTATCGATCCAACTAAGATCGAAACAGAATTAGGCTGGAAGCCAGTATATAATTTTGATACAGGAATCAAGCAAACGATCGAATGGTATTTAAACAATAAAACTTGGTGGGAAAATATCATCAGTGGTGAATATCAAGCATATTATGCCAAGATGTATAAAGATCGTCAGTAGTGGAAGGAAGTAAAAGATGAATTATGATGTAATCGTTGTTGGCGCTGGGTTTGCGGGCAGCGTAATTGCCCAAAAATTTCATGCAGATGGTAAAAAAGTATTGGTGATTGAATCACGTAAACATATAGGTGGTAATATGTATGACTATATCGATGAAAATGGCGTTAATCGTCATGAATATGGTCCACATATCTTTCATACCAATAGTCAAAAAGTAGTTGACTATCTAAGTGCTTTTACTCAATGGTATCCCTATGTACACCGTGTATTAGGTAACGTAAATGGTCATATCGTACCAATTCCGTTTAACTTACGTTCGATTGAAGATTCTTTTGATGCTAAAAAAGCGGAAAGCTTGAAAAAGGTCTTGGTCGATAGTTATGGAATGGATAAAAAGGTGCCAATCCTAGAACTTAGAAAAAATAGTGATCCTAATGTTGGTGAATTAGCGGATTATATCTATGAACATGTATTTAAATACTATACGATGAAACAATGGGGCTTGACAGTAGAACAAATCGATCCAGAAGTAACTAATCGCGTACCAGTTAATGTCAGCTATGATGATCGCTACTTTGCAGATAAATATCAAATCATGCCCAAGGAAGGTTATACCAAGATCTTTGAAAAGATGTTGGCAGGAGTGGAAGTTAGATTAGCAACCAAAGCTTGTGATGTCTTACAAGTGGATGTGGAAAATAAAAAGATATATTTTGAAGGCAGCGAATTTAAAGGTATCGTCGTATATACCGGCGCTGTGGATGAATTATTAGATTATCGCTTGGGTGATCTACCATATCGTTCTTTACGTTTTGATGTTCAAAGCCATAAAGGCCAATATCAACAAGCTACGACCATCAATTACCCTACTCCTCAAGAAGTTAATGGATTTACGCGTATTACTGAATATAAGCTAATGATGGAAAGTTATCCTGAAGATAAAACGACGATCGCGGTTGAATATCCATTAGCTTATGATCGTCATGCTAAAGAAGGAAATATTCCTTATTATCCAATCTTTACAGAAGATAATCAAAGCAAGTATGAAAAATACTGCGATTTATTAGCAGGCATTGATAACTTATACCTATTAGGTCGTTTGGCTGAGTATAAGTACTATAATATGGATGCTATTGTAGAAAAGGCGTTAGACTTGTTTGAAATGATAAAAACTAAATAGACATAATTAAAAAGTATAGTTCAAATTGCTAATTAAACTATACTTTTTTTAGTTTTTACGATAAAAAGGGTTGACATAACGGTTAGCTAATGCTAACATATAGTTAGCATTAGCTAACCTAGTAATAATCTCCTCATCTTTGATCAATTACTCATAATATTGCTAGGACAATTAGACCAATGCTTCCTTGATAATTAGTGATGATATGTTTATCAAACGATAAAAGCGCACTTATCATCCATAGCTTAAAGCAACTTATTATTTTACCTTGATCAACTTAGTCTTTCCTTTTAGATATCTTGCTTTAAGTTTCGCTCTTTGTTTTACAAAGGGCTTTTTTTTTATGCTTGAAGATGATTTTGAATGATTGCTTTGATGGTTTGATATAGATATGGTTTTAATTGTTCAAAAGGAATAGGATCATTATCTAATATCGTGCTGTAACAAGCGGAACTAGTCAGTTCGATGATCATAAATAACATGATATCAGGAGCGTTGAGATGTACATCTTTATTTTCATTCAATAAGCGATGATAGATTTGCAAGCTGCTATTTGGCTCATCGATGTTAGTAGTCAAAGCATGCTTAAAGATGCCCCAGCTTAGGTTTTTTGAAATGAAGCGCAAGATATCTTTATGCGTTTGCATATAATTTAAGGCATAATCGACGATGAAGATGATGCGATCTTCGATATTGCTGATATTTTTATGGCTTAGCTGATCGATGGCTTCTAAAAACAAACTAGCAGAAGTTTTGGCAATCAAGCGGTCGCGAATGTCTTCTTTGTCTTTGAAGTATAAATAAAAGGTGCCTTTGGCAACATTGGCATTGTCTACGATATCGCTGATCGAGGTCTTGGTAAAGCCTTTGGTTAAAAATAATTTAAAAGCGCTGGTATAGAGAGCTTCTAATTTTTGTTGCTTGTTATCTGCTACTTTGCTCATGATGATCTCCTTATACGCAGATAATTATAAAGTGAATGATGTATAAAAACAATGAAAAAAACATTTCAACAAAATATTGACTAATAGTCAGTTTAGCGTTATATTATTCGTTGTAAAAAATGACTAACGGTCAATAAGGAGGTTTCATGAGTAAAATTTCACAACAGATCGTTAAACATAAGATCTTGATCTTGATGATCTGTGTCTTATTGTTGATACCATCGATCTTTGGATATCTTCATACGAGGGTTAATTATGATATCTTGTATTATTTGCCTGAAGATATCGATACGATGCAAGGCCAAGATATCCTGATGGCGGAATTTCAAAAGGGGGCGTTTGCAATTGAGATCGTCGAAGGCATGAGCGATGATCATGTGTTGGCTACCAAGGCGAAGCTAGCAAACATCCCTGGTGTAGCAGATGTCATTTGGTATGATGACCTTTTTGGCGCTTCATTTCCTGTAGCCATGCTTCCAGAAAAGATCAAAGAAGTGATGGTACAAGATGATGCGACCATCATGGCAATCTTCTTTGAGGATACGACCTCAGCGGATGCTACGATGGAGGCTATTGCTAAGATCAGGCAGGTAAGTGATGAGCAATGTTATCTAAGCGGCATGTCAGCTGTTGTAACTGATATCAAAGCGATGGCTGATCGGGAAATGCCGATATATGTATTAATTGCCGTAGTACTTACGTGTATCGTGTTGGCAATTTTTATGGATTGTTGGATCTTACCGTTGTTTTTTATGTTAAGCATCGGGATGGCTGTCATCTACAATCTAGGCAGCAATATCTTCTTGCACGAAATATCCTACATAACTAAAGCTTTAAGTGCGGTTTTACAATTAGGGGTTACCTTAGATTATTCCATCTTTTTATGGCATAGCTATCAAGAACACTTACAAAGTGAAGATATAGCGCAAGAAACCGCAATGGCTAAGGCTATCAGCGCAACATTTTCATCGGTTCTAGGTAGTTCGATAACTACGGTCGCTGGATTTATTGCATTGTGTTTCATGAGCTTTACCTTGGGAAAAGATATGGGTATCGTGATGGCTAAAGGTGTGATCTTGGGGGTAATAGGTTGTGTTACTGTTTTGCCATCTTTGATCCTGACTTTTGATAAGTTGATTAATAAAACACGGCATCGTTTATTGTTGCCCAACATGAATACGATTGCCAAAAAGCTGGTAAAACAATATCGGATCTTAGCACTGGTGTTTGTGATCTTATTGTTTCCCGCTTTATATGGTTATAAAAATACGCAAGTGTATTACAACCTAGATAAGACCTTACCTAAATATTTAGCCAGTATTCAGGCTAATGATAAATTAGCAAATGAGTTTGCGATGAATGCTACGCATATGATCTTGGCGGATAGCGATCTTGCCAGCAAAGATGCTAAGGCCATGATCAAGGAAATTCAAGAGGTAGAAGGTGTGAAGTTTGCTATTGGTGCTGATAGCATCATCGGCAGTGGAATCGCAAAAGAAATGCTTCCTGATCAATTGTTAGATGATCTTGTTAGCGATAATTGGCAATTGATGATCGTGCAATCAGCGTATAAGGTTGCCAGTGATGAAGTTAATACGCAATGTGAGCAAATCAACACCATCATCAAAAAATATGATGATAATGCCATGTTGATTGGCGAGGCACCATGTACCAAGGATCTGATCAATATCACCAATAATGACTTTAAGGTGGTTAGTGCAATTTCGATCGTTTTGATCTTTTTGATCATTGCCATCTCTTTTAAATCGCTGTTGTTACCAGTCATTTTGGTAGCTGTTATCGAACTGGCGATCTTCATCAATATGGGTATTCCTTATTACACCCATACCGAATTACCGTTTATCGCGTCGATCGTTATTGGGACCATACAGCTTGGGGCTACCGTCGATTATGCAATTCTGATGACCACCCGATATAAAAAAGAACGCTGTGATGGTAAAAAGCGTCAAGAAGCGGTTGAGATTGCTTTAGCAACTTCCATCAATTCGATCATCGTTTCGGCTTTGGGTTTCTTTGCGGCAACCTTTGGCGTTGGCTTGTATTCGGATATCGATATGATCTCGGCCCTTTGTTTGTTGATGGCTAGAGGAGCTATCATCAGCATGTTTGTAGTTATCTTGATTTTACCAGCAATGTTGATGGTCTTTGATCGGATGATATGCCACACGACGGCGCAAATGACAAAAATTGGAGGATAAAAAGATGAAAAGAATTGGGAAGATATGTAATTATGGCTTAGCAATGATGTTAATGATGAGCGCAAGCGTTAATGTTCTTAACGTCAATGCTAAGGAAGATAAAGTCAAAAAAGATGAAACCGTCTATGTCAAGATCGATGGTGAAGGTCATAAACAAGAAGTGATCGTTTCAGATTTGTTACAAAATGTTCAAGGCTTGAAAAATGTTGATGATATTTCCAACTTGCAGCAAATCGCTAATGTCAAAGGCAATGAAAGCTTTGCGCAAGATGATCAAGCTTTGCAATGGCAAGTTGATAAACAGGATATTTGTTATCAAGGGACCACTGATCAACAATTACCAGTAGCCCTTAGCATAACGTATGAATTAGATGGTAAAAAAATGGATCTACAAGAACTAAAAGGAAAAAGCGGGCATTTAAAAGTAACTTATCATTATGAAAATAGCTTAGCTAACACGAAAGATTATGTGCCATTTGTGATGGTAACCAGCATCATGGCTGATGAACAACATTTTAGTCAGCTTAAGATCGATAATGGGAATATCTTATCAGATGGTGATCGTCATATCATCGTTGGTTTTGGCATTCCTTCCTTAAGCAATGAGCTAGGTATTGAGGGAATTGATATTCCAAGTGAATTTAATTTTGAAGCCCAAGTTAAAGATTTTGAAAGATTGGATAGTGTTACGATCGCAACCAATAGCATCTTCAATGAGCTAGAATTAGATAAGATCGATACCGTTGATAAGCTAGAAACAGCAATAGCTCAACTACAAGATGCTTCACAACAACTGGTAGTTGGTTCTAAGACCTTGGCAGATGGCTTGGATACCTTAAATCTAAAATCGAATGAGCTAATAGCTGGAATCACAAAATTAGCAGAAGGCGGTAATTTATTGGTGGATGGCAGCAGTTCACTTAAAGCTGGCGCTAATAACTTACACGAAGGTTTGCAAACAGCTAACACTAAAGTTAAAGAAGAATTGGTTCCTGGTTTAAAAAGCTTGCATGATGGCATCTTAAGCATGGAAGCCCAATTAAAAGCCGAACAAGCGTTGCCAGCTTTAAGTAAAGGAGTTCAAATGATCGATGACGCTATGAACAAAGGTAATCAACAACAAGGCGTTTTAAGCATCAAAGATGGGGCCAATGCCTTAAAAAATGGTAGTGGAGCCTTACAACAAGGAATTAGTCAAGCAAGTGAAGCAACAGGAAAATTAGCAGAAGGGATAAATGGGGTTGCCCAAGCAACAACAGCAATCAATGCTGGCTTAGGTCAAGGGCAACAAGCAGTAAGTGCTTTGGATCAAAGCAGTGAACAATTAAAAGCTTTGTTGCAACAAATGAAGGATAATAGCCAACAACAGGTTAATGTTAATTTGCAAGATATAGCTTTAAATAATGTCCATGGTGATGTTAGTGCGAGGGTAAGTGCTAATGCGCGGGGCAGTGCGAGTGGCAGTGTGCAAGTTGCAGTGGATGGAAATAGCTTATATGGTGAGGTTATCGCTAGCTTAAATGAAGCCCTAGCCCATCTTGATCAAGAAGCTAATCCCGAAACGGTGGCCGCTATCAATCAAGCGATCACTAATCTTCAACAACCAAAAACGATGGATACTACAGTAACGCTAGCAGATGCCTATATCTCTAATGCCACTTTAGAAGATGTCATCCTTAATGATATCGTGATCAACAATGCATATGGCAGCATTGATAATTATACCTTGACATTGAGCAATCCTAACACGGAACAAGCTTTGACCTTAGCCCAAGGTATCAATGATGGCTTAAAGCAATTAAATGGTTCGCTAGGTAGCTTGTTGCAAGCTGCTAGTCAGGTTAATGTAGCAATGAATGGGCAGCAAGGAGATAATGCGGGAATCGTAAATGGCATGCAACAATTACAACAAAGCATGGCAACTACCTTATTGCCAGGAGCTACGCAGCTACAACAAGGTAGCGAAGTTTTAGCAGGTGGCATCGAACTAGTCGCTCAAGGTAGCGCAAGTTTAAATGCCGCTGTGAATGGTGAAAACGGTCTATTGCCACAAGTCGATAAAGGTTTAGCCTTATTAGCCAACGGCAGTCAACAATTATATCAAGGTGTCGCAAGCGAACAAGGTTTAGCATCAGGCATGGATAAGCTTACCCAAGGCGCAGATAGCTTGGCTAAAGGTAGCAGTCAATTAAATGATGGCGCTAATAAACTAGTTAATGGCATCGATAGCTTGCAAGATGGTTCAAATTTGTTGGTCGCTGGGGCGAAACAGTTAGATGATGGTGCTAAGCAATTACATCAAGGCATGACTAGCTTTGATCAAGAGGGAATCAATCAATTAGCAACAAGCGTAAATGGTCAAATGGATGAATTGATCAATAAAGCTAATGAGCTATTATCCGCTTCCAAAGCGTATAATAACTTCTCAGGCATCCATCAAGACATGGATGGGGAAGTGCGCTTCATCTTTATCAACGCTTAAAAAAATAAGCACTAGAGTTCATTTCTAGTGCTTTGATCTTCTTGATCATTTTTGTTGGTTTGCTCGATGATAGCTTTGATCTTGGCGCAACCGCCATAAGGCTGAAAATAGGCTGCAAGCTCTTGCATGTTTCTTTGATACTTGTCATTATCGATCAAGGCCTTAAAATCTTCATAGATGTATTTGACGTTGAATAAGCTTTGGCTTAAACGAAAAGCGCCATTATTTTTATACATGATGCTTGCATTAGCTTGATGGGTATAAAAATTGTTGGTAATGATGATCTGCGGAACACGATATTGTAAGGCAAGGTAGGTGTTGACATCGCTACCATCATGGATAAAGACGCTGGCATCCTTTAAGCTCTTAGACATGATCAAATTGTTACTGATATGAAGGTTATATTCATCATAAACGGTCTTGTTGCTGCACATATCGACATCAAAGGGACCATGTAAAAAAGCTTCTTTGATGATCTTGATCTGCTTTTTTTCGGGAATGATCGCATTAGCTAGGCTTACCACGATGTGTTTATCATAGCTGCTGCAGATATCATCGATATCTTCACCCACAAAAGTGGTCTTTTCATCTTCTACGACAGGCTGATAGTTGGCGCTAGAAAAGATGAACTTATGATCTAACTTTTCGTATAGTTCATTTAAGGATAAAACCTGCGGCAATTGATAGTGCGAAAGGATGCGATTTAAAGCGTTGATCGCCTTGGCATTGATCGTTTTACGATGCAAATAATAGCTATAGGTACCATAGCATTTGGTATTGGTCAGCAAAGCAGCGATGATCGCGTTGAGATTATAATGAGTATAGATTGCTTGAGGTTTATATTCGTTGATCGCTTTGATGATCGTTTCGATCTCTTCGATACAGGTCAACTTATCTAACAATTTGTAGTGATATAAGAATTCATCAAAGCTTTTGATCTCCAACTTGTTATTTTGATTAAGGCGCAAGGAGGAATAGCGCAAGGTCTTGGTAGGAAAGAAAGGGTAGTTCTTATTATGATATTCCGCATTTCCTACGATGGCAACATCATCAAAAGCCTGTGCCAAACGCTTGATCTTATAAGCACAGGAAAGATTTTTACTGATGTAATTCATGGGCGCAATCAAAATTTTCATGTTAATAGTATAGCATATTTTTAACGGGATTTATTAGAAGATATCACGGAAACAGCTGATCATGCGCATAGACAATCAGCAGATGGTGTCTATTTAACGACCAATGATGGTTGACGGTAGAAATATGCGCTCATATAATAGACTTCGTGGTCTATTATATGGAGGCGTTATGAAAAAACAGGAAAAAACATTAGAAACCAAAAGAAGGATCATGGCGGGAGCCTTGAAAGAATTTGGCACCAATAGCTATGAAAGTTCATCGATCAATGCGATTTGTCAGGATAACCATATTTCTAAAGGTTTGATGTATCACAATTTTAAAAATAAGGATGAGCTATATCTAGCATGTGTTAAAGCGAGCTATGATGAACTATTGGCGTATTTGCAGCAAAAGATGGCTGGTGTTTCACAAGTTGAGCTGGAAACTTTTATTAGTTATCGTCAACAATTTTTTGAAGCTAATCCTAATTACGCTAATATCTTTTTTGCCGCGTTGCTGCAACCGCCTGTCCATCTAGCGGTCATGATCAAAGAATTGCGTAAACCATTTGATGATTATTGCATGACATATTTTCGCTCATGTTTAAGATCTTTGCCTTTGAAAAAGGATTTAAACGAAGATATCGTCTTAGATTATCTAGTGATTTTTCAAGAAGCGTTCAATCGTTATTTTTATCAGCACCTAAGTGATGATAAAGATCATAAACAAGTAATCATGGATCACGAAACGTACTTATTAAAGATAGTGGATATCATGTTATATGGTATCGTGGAGAAAGGGAGCGATTGATGATGATATCTTTAATGCGATTGTTATTATGTGTGGTCATAGCTTATTTTGCCGGCCGTTTATTTGCCAAGATCAAGATGCCTTCGATCTTAGGGTGGTTGATTACAGGGATGATCTTGGGACCTTGTGCCGTAGGCTTGGTTGATGAAACGATCTTACAGGCCTTTTGGTATGAAAAGATGATCCATTTATTTGAATGTAGCGTTGGTTTGATGATTGGAACAGAGCTTGTTTGGCAAAAGATCAAAAAATCAGGGAAAGCGATCATCATCACGACCCTTACCCAATCATTAGGTACCTATTTCGTGGTTGCGTTGGCATTTAGCTTGATCTTCTACTTTATGGATATTCCAATTTATCTAGCATTTGTTTTTGGCGGTATTGCCTTGGCAACAGCGCCAGCCCCAGCTTTATCGATCGTTAGAGAATTTAAAGCAAAAGGGCCAGTTACCAATACCTTGATCCCGATGGCGGCTTTGGATGATATCGTGGGCTGTGTGATGTTTTTTATCACGATTGCTATTGTTGCCGGGAAATTAGCTGTTGGGCAATTGCCAACCAGTGCGATCATCATGGTCATCTTGTTACCGCTAATAATTGGCGTATTGATTGGCTTGCTGGCAGGTAAGCTGCTGCAAAAAGATCGTTCGAAAAAAGCTAGCCTAGGGTTATTGATCGCTTTGATCGTCTTTACCACGGTGGTTGGTGAGTTGTTCAATCACTTGATCATGCCTAAACCGGTTTTAAATTTCATGTTGATCGGGATGGCTTTTTCCGCAACCTTTGCAAATATGATCTCTATGGAGCGTTTGCATAGCTTGATGGATAGCTTTGGTCCATGTCTTGGTATCGCGATGATCGTGGTGATCTTAAATTTAGGAGCGCCACTAGATTATCATTTGATCTTAGGGGCAGGCGCATTTACAGCCGTTTATATCATCATGCGCGCTTGTGGTAAGTATTTTGGTGCTTATTTTGGAGCGTGGATGACAGGGTGTGAACCAACGGAAAAAAAATATCTTGGTTTGACCTTGCTTCCGCATTCAGGAGTATCATTGGTCTTTACTGGAATTGCGGTTTCGATCTTACAAGGACCTGATCCTAAAAGTGCTCAGATCATTCAAGGTACGATTGCTGCCGCCGCTGTCATCAATGAGGTCATTGCGGTCATCATAGCGAAAAAAGGCTTCGAATTAGCGCAAGAAATCCCGACGAAAAAAGCTTAAGCCAGCAATCGATCCATACTTTATACGATAAGCATTGAAAACTTTCATATAGTTAGATATCATATTTATATGAAGGAGCTTTTCGATAAATGGAAAGAGAAATTTATGTGATTGGCCATAAAAATCCGGACTGTGATAGCGTTGTCAGTGCGATTGCCTTGGCTAATCTAAAACGAAATTTAGGTTATAATTGTTACCCTGCCGTTTTATCAGATATCAATGATGAAACTAGATATCTATTGTCACGCTTTAAGGTGAAGATCCCTAAGATGCTTTATAGTGCACGCTGCATGTTAAAAGATATCGATTATGATCAAGCCATCTTGGTATCGGCGGATATCACGATGAAAGAAGCTTTGGATAAATCGTTGTCGATGAAAAACAAAGGGGTCATCGTCGTGGATGATGATAAGCATTTGCTAGGTGTGGTCAGCATGAGCGATCTTACTAGCTTATGGACCTTTGATGAAAAGGTCTTGAGCAGCTTGATGAGCAAGGTTAAATTTGGCAATATCGTCAAAACTTTAAAAGGTAAGATCTATTATGAACATGTATCCTTTAAGACCAGTGGGATCATCCAACTGTTGCCATCGCTTACCAACAGCATGGCCATTGGGCAAGATAGCATCGTTATCGTTGGTAATAACCCCGATGTACAACGTAGCATCATTGCCAATGGGGCTAGCTTGATGATCATTGCTGGCGAGGATTGGATCGATGGGGTGACCTTGGATATAGCGATTAAGCATGGGGTCAGCGTGATGTATACGCCATATAGTGCGATGAAGGTCAGCCAGATGATCTTTCAATCAACTAGCATCAAGGAAATCATGACCAACGAGGTCATCAGCTTTAAAAACAATGAATATGTCGAAGATGTCGTGGCTAAGATGGCCAAGACCCGTTTTAGGATGTATCCCTTATTAGATGAAGATGAACATGTCATTGGCTCGATCAGCCGTTATCACTTGTTTAATTATGCCAAGAAGCAGTTCATCTTAGTTGATCATAATGAATATTCCCAATCGATCAAAGATCTAAATTATGGTGAGATCTTAGAGATCGTCGATCATCATCGCTTAGGGGGGATCAAGACCGAAAGTCCGATCAATGTCACTAGCTTGCAAGTTGGTAGTTGTGCAACCATCGTGACCAAGATGTATCTAGATGAAGGGGTGGATATTCCTGATGATATGGCCTCGATCTTACTTGGGGCGATCATTAGCGATACCTTATGTCTAAAATCCCCAACGACCAAACCGCTTGATCATAAGATGGCCAAGATGCTAAGTGAAAAAGTAAAGATCACGTTGGAAGATCTAGCACAAAAAATGATCGAAGCAAATGATTCGATCTTGAAGAAAAGTTATCTAGATTTACTATATAGCGATTTTAAAGAATTTAGACAAGATGGCAAGAAGTTTGCCATCGGGCAATGCAGCTGTCGTTTTTATGAAGATTATCAAAAGATCAAAGATGGTTTTGCGAAGTATCTAGAAGAGGTAGCATCCCATCAGGAATATGATCTGATCTTATATATGTTTACTGATCCGCTAGGCAAAGGTTCCTATTTGTTAAGCGTAGGTAAATATGCCCAAATGATCTTAGAAGGATTTGAAGATATGGATGAGCTAGGCTTTGTGAAAGCTATCATCAGCCGTAAGCAACAGGTATTACCGATCGTCGTATCATTGCTTAAAGAGTAATTAGTGTCAAAATTGTTAAAAAGGTATATAATTTAACAAGAGGTGAATAATATGTTACATGTGATAAATCATCCCTTGATCACCCATAAATTAGCGATCATGCGGGATA
Organism: Erysipelotrichaceae bacterium; assembly: GCA_022768265.1. Lineage (GTDB taxonomy): Bacteria > Bacillota_I > Bacilli_A > Erysipelotrichales > Erysipelotrichaceae > JALEVB01. The sequence continues at coordinate 56 of JALEMK010000106.1, read as the reverse complement.
AAAACACCTAAACGATGGATTTTCGTGAGAATCTAGATGAAATTTCTGGCTTGATG
>JALEMK010000091.1 GCA_022768265.1 Erysipelotrichaceae bacterium | reverse complement strand
GGAATATATTCAAAATCAATTAAAGGAGGACAAAATAGCGGAACAATTAGAATTGGAATTAGTGGATCCGTTTACGGGTAAGAAGAAATAATGCAAGTCGCAGACCACATTACGCTGTAAAGCGTGGCTTTGAGAGCAGGGATATGCCCGCACATGAAAAACCACCAGCTTAGCTGGTGGATAATTATTGTATCAAGTCAATTAATTACTTGACAAAGTCAAACAAAAAGATTATACTTGACTTTGTCAAATAAATAGGAGGGATTTATGTTAGAGTCATTTGCTTTTTATATATCAACATTACGTAAACAATTTAATAAATACTGTAGTGAACGTTTAGAAGAAATGGGCATTAGTTATGGACAGCTATATGTAATTATCTTTGTAGGTAAAAAAGAAGCGTGTTCACCAAGTGATGTTTCTAATGGCTTAAGATTAGATGCGGGTCATTTGAATAGAACTATAAATAAATTAATTGATAACGGATTTATCAGTCAAACCAAAAATGAAAAAGACCGCCGAGCTAATGTTTTGACATTAACTCAAAAAGGTGAAGAAGTGTTTCAAGCAAGTAAGGAATTATTTGTTGAATGGGATAAAAAAGTATTATCTTCTTTAAATGAAGAAGAAAAAGAGCAATTAATGTCATTGCTTAAAAAAGTAAGATAAAGGAGCATATATGGAAAAGAAAACTAAGATATGGATCATTTGTGCATTGGTGTTGAGTGCATTTACTACGACGATCAATATAACAGAAAGTAGATGGATCAGTGTTGGTCTTGCGTTGATAGGAATGATTGGATTAGGGGATTTATTTATCAAAAAGGAAATTAAAGGTTTTTATCTAACTTGTGCATGTTATGGATTATCATTTTTATATAGTACGATCAATAGCTTAAGTGAAACCAATGCTTTAGTATATATTATTATGGCATTTATTGGCTCGATGATCATACCAGGTATAACTTGGTTATTTATAAGCAAAGATAAAGAATTAAAGATTAGATAGGAGATTAGAAATGAATAGATTAAATGAATTTATGGGAATATTAACAGGAGAATTTGATAATAGTGAACAATTTGCTGAAATGAAGAATAAAGGTGTTAAATATCCATTTGCTAAACATGTAAATACGATCTGTAATGATAAAATCATAAATTTACCAGTTGATTTTGATGGCTATTTCATGGTTGAAGAAAGTTACTACACTTCAGATGATAATACGCATGCTACTCCACATTTATTCTTGTTTACTTTAGAAGATGATAGCGTAAAATTAACTTCTTATGAAATTCCTGAAGGCTATGATAAAAATAGTTTTACCTATGCTAAGATGAAAACTGTTGATTATAATAGTCTAAAATTATCAAGTAAATTTACTCCTGCTATATATCATTTAAAAGATGATGTGTGGGAAGGTGGTAGTGTAAGCATGTTTAGTCCTGTATTAAAATTTACTTTATTTGAACGCTTCAGCAAAGATTTTTTAGAAGTAGATGAATCAATGGAAGTTAATGGTAAGAAAACTTTTGGATTTGATAGTCCTATAATATATAAAAGAATTAAATAAAAAAAGCTATGACATTGATGATGAACAAATTTTATCACCTTGTCATAGCTTTTTAATAAGGCATATGTTTAAGATAATCTTATGATCTTTGTGCTGATATCTTTAGCAAATTCTTCATCATGTGTGACGATGACTATCCCCATATTCATTGTTGCAAGATGTTTGATAATTGCTTTAACATCATTGGTCGTATCTTTATCTAGAGCACTTGTTGGTTCATCAAAGCAAATGAAAGCAGGGTTTAAAAGAATAGAGCGGGCGATAGCTACACGTTGTTTTTGACCACCAGACAATTGAAAGGGATATTGTTGGCTTTTATCTTCAATAGATAAATTTTTAAGGGCTTGTAATATAATTGTATTTATATCTTTTTTATTATAATAGCCATGATAACGTAGCGCTAAAGCACAATTTTCTAAAATATTAAGATGAGGAAAAAGATTATGATTTTGAAAGACTAGACCGCAGCTAAGCTGATATTTCATTTGTTGTTTGCTAGAAACATAAATGCCATCATTGACCAAGAAGTTATCATTGATAGATATAGATCCACTATCAACTTTTTCTAGATTATTGATGCAGCGTAAAATTGTTGTTTTACCAATGCCGCTTTTTCCCATGATACAAACGATGTCTCCAGCATTAACTATCATGGAAAAATTATTAATGACATTATTTTCTTTAAAAGATTTATTTATATTTTTAACGATCAATTTGTTCATAATTAATAACCTTTTCTATTTTATGTAATATCAATGTAGCGATGGCGATAATGATAAGATAAATAATACCTACGAAAATAAAAGGAATGGCAGAAGCATAGTTATTTGCTAGACCTCTACCAGCTTTTAATAATTCGGTCGCTCCTAATACACTGATCAAAGAAGTATCTTTAATTAAAGAAAGTATTTCATTGGCAATGCTAGGAAAACAATTTTTTATTGCTTGAGGTAAGATAATTCTATTAAAGGTAAAGGAAGATGAAAATCCAAGGGTATATGATGCTTCCGTCTGGCCTTTATCAACACTTTCAATTCCTCCGCGAAAAATTTCCATGAAGTATGCTGCATAATTTAAAACAAAAGCGATGATGATAGCGGGAAAGCGATCGATCTTTAATCCTATGAAAGGTAATCCAAAATATATAAACATTAGCTGTAATAGTAATGGTGTACCTCTTTCGATAAAAATAAAAATATCAAATAACACATCTAGTTTTTGGGTGATAAATTGTCGAATAAAGGATAATATCAAAGATAAAATTAAAGATAAGATCAATGTGATCGTAAATACTAACAAGGTCATTTGCGTGCCTTGCAGCAAATTTGGCAACATTTTTGTAATTGAAGAAATCATTGGGCAAACCATTTCTTGTAAATGGAATCATAGGTACCATCATCAATCATTTGTTTTAGTGCATCATTAACTTTGTTTACTGTTTCATCATCGTTTAGGCGAAAACCAATAGCGTAATCTTCAGTTCCAAAATTATCATCTAATACTTTGTATCGTTCTTCTCCACGTTGTTTCATGACATAACGAGCTAACACCTCATCAACAACGATAGCATCGGATCTTTCAGCTTCTAGATCGATAAAGCAATCGATGTTAGTGTCAAATTCAACAAGTTGTTTTAAAGAAGATAAAATATTTTCTTCACTGCTAACAGCTTGTAAAGCACTTGATTCCTTTTGGACAGATACAACTTTTCCTTGAAGATCGTTTTTAGATTTGATCGATGAATCAGCAAGCGTGATTATGATTTGTCGGTTTTCTAGATATGGATCAGAAAAAAGAATTTGCCTCTTTCGCTCTTCACTGATTGAAAAACCATTCCAGATACAATCAATATTACCGGTTTCTAATTCAGTTTCTTTCATTGACCAATCAATTCCGATGAATTCGACATCAACATTTAAGATCTTAGCAGTTTCCTTAGCCAGATCGATGTCAAAGCCAACTAAATCGCCATTATCATCGATAAATCCCATTGGAGCAAAAGTGTCATCTAAACCTATCGTTAAAACCTTATCTTCTAAAGTTTTGATAGTGTTAGTGTTGTTGGCTGTGCAACCATTTAAAATTAATAAGGCTGCTAAAGATAGTAATAATTTTTTAAGCATGATTTTTTCTCCTTCTAGATATACTATTGAAGGATAAAAATAAAACTCTCATCCATAAAAGGACGAGAGTTACTTCGTGGTTCCACCTTTTTTCGTTTGACCTTCACAAGTCAAACCTCATCGGGTACTATCATACCCTAGCGCGATAACGGGCGCCCCCGATTCACTCTACTATTAGTTCGAATGAATTGCTCCAAGATGTGTTCAATAAAGTCTTGTTATCTTTTTTCACCGACCAAAGACTCTCTACAAACGTTAACTTTATTTACTATTTCTCTTCTTCGCAAGTATATCTTGCTAATATAATATCACGATGAAAAGATATGTCAACACAAAAATGAAAATTTACATAATTTTATGTAAACGTTTACTAATTTGGTAGCTTTTTACCACATGAAGGGCAATATTCAAAAGTGTTATCTACTGCTTTACCACAGTATGGGCAAAAGCGATTAGTATTTGTGGTAATAGGTGTTGAGGAAGAGAATTTAGCATTTAATGGATCTATTTCTTCATTTTCATTAGTGATATCAAATGCTGAAAAACGATTTTTGCTAGTTGCATTTTTAAAAGAATAAATAGCTTGCATAACACCTAGGGCTATAAATATCAAACCAAATACTGGGAATAAAGAAGGTGCACCGATATTAATAGCCATTATAGTCCAAAATATACCAAATAAAACGGCAAAAATAGAAGCAACACCATTCATCATCGAAGGGCCACGCCCAGGTTTTATACTTTTCATACATTACTCCTCCTTATCTGTTGAATTTTTTTCATGCTATGAAAGATGCTAGAAATTAAGATAACACCAATAACGATGGCACATGCTTGAGCAATGGTGTTGATACCAGTTAAGATGGCCTTTTCAAATTCATTATTGATGATAGCTAACATGGTGTAATACATTCCTCCGCCTGGAACAAGAGGAATCAAAGCACAGATAGAAAAAATGGTACTAGGACACTTTTCTATACGGGCTAATATTTCTGCCGTTAAGGCCAAAGCAACACTCGCAAAAAATAAACTAAAAGTTTGGGAAAGATTGCCAGACAAGCATAACTCATAAAATAATCCGCCGATACCTCCACAAAATGCAGCTCCTAATAGCTTGCTTTTAGGAACATTGAAAATGATGCCAAAGCCTAACGAAGCAATGCCAGCTGCTAAAAAGCTGATCATACTAAAAACCTCCTAACAAAGCTAACATGATACCACTACCGATCGCAATTGCAATGGCGATAAAGATGGCTTCTGTAGCTCTAACCAAGCCACTGACAAGATCACCGCTAACCGAATCGCGAATGCCATTAGTTATGGCCAGTCCTGGCACTAATAACATGATGCTAGAAATGATCACGATATCTTGATCACAACCAAAATAGCGAGCAAAGATCACTGCTAATAAAGAAATGATCGCTCCCCCAACAGCGTTGACGAAAAAGGAAGATAATTCGATCTTTTCTAATAAGATGCTTATATATTTAGCTATGATACCAACGATCATGGCAAACAAAGCATCATGGATATCACCTTGGAAGAAAAAGTTAAAACCAAATACACATATGGCTGCTCCTAAGATAACGATATGATCAGGATAATTTGGAACCATAGCCAGCTCATCTAACTTTTTATCTAGGTCATCTAAACTAATTTGTTTAGATATAATAGAACGTGATAAAGTGTTGACCTTATCGATCTTGTCTAAGTTAACGCTTTTCATGTGTACACGTTTGATGTTATGAAATAAATCAGTAGAATTAGGCATTGATATAGAAACGATCAATAAGGTTGGTGTAGCATAGGCATCAGCCACGCTGGCTCCATAAGCCTTGGCTATACGCTGCATCGTATCCTCGACCCTAACGGTCTCTGCACCATTTTCAACTAATAAGATACCTGCTTTAGTAATTGTTTTTGCTAATTTATTTCCATCCATCAAAATCACCTGTCTAGATTATATCAGCAATGAGAATTAGTTTACAAGATAAGCCTAAAAAATGATAAAATAATAATGTTTATATAAGGGAAAAGGTAAATGATATGGCTTCTATCTTACACGTTTGTGATGCAGATATGATTGAATTTCATCGTATCAATGGTAATAAAACCATCAACTTTTGGCGCCCATCGCCAAGTAATCGTTTTAGTAATTTTCATTTAGGGGATTATTTATTTTTCTATGTTCGACTTGCAAACAGCAAGGAAAAAGCGATCGTTGGTTATGGTCATCTCGCTAAAATAACTAGCATGAGCTTTAATAATATGTGGAATACTTATAAAGAAGAAAATGGCTATGCTAGTAAAAAAGCCTTTAAAGAAGCCATTCAAAGACTGAATAAGGATAATATCATTCCAACCAAATTAACAGGTCTATATCTTACGGAAGTTGCCTTTTTTCAAAGTCCATTATTCTTAAGTGAAATAGGTATCAATATATCTAAGCGTTTAGAAAGTTATTGTTATTTGGATAAAGAAGATGAACAAGCAACATCTAAGGTCTTAAGATATGCTGAAGAGGTTGGTCAAGATCTATGGACCAGCATGTTTGATGATCGTGGTGGCGCTAGCTTTAAACAAGATGAAAATATCTACTTGTTAAAACAAACGATCATCGCACAGGCACTAGTTTTAAGTCGTAAACAAGAAAAAAAAGCATGGCATCTTTTGCAAGACCGTGGCATAAATGTCGTAAATAATATAAAATATATAGGCTATCATTATGAAAATGATAACTTAACATTATATATCGCTATCATCAATGAGCAAAACATGCCGGAGCTGATGCTAGGTCATGCGCTGATGTTAAAAGCGAAATTAAGTAAATATTTTAATGTCACGATCAAATTTATATGTGAAGATGATAGTTTGCAATTAAATGATCTGATCTAAGAAAGAAGGATATAAATGGAAAAATTATATGATGTTATCGTAGTTGGTGGAGGTCATGCCGGGATCGAAGCTAGCTTGATAAGTGCACGTTTAAATAAAAAGACCTTATTGATTAGCTTAAGTATTGAAAACATTGGTAAGATGCCTTGTAATCCTTCAATTGGTGGCCCTGCCAAGGGAATAGTGGTCAAGGAAATTGATGCCTTGGGAGGACAGATGGGTATCACAGCGGATAAAACCGCACTGCAATTTAAGATGTTAAATACCAATAAGGGGCCTGGGGTTCAATGCTTAAGGGTTCAATCAGATAAGCTTGCTTATCAAAAAATGATGCAAGATGAGATCTTGAAACAAGAAAACTTGGATGTGTTAGAAGGTATTGCTCAAAGATGTATCATCGAAGATCATAAGATCCTAGGGATTGAGATGGATGATGGGACAAAAGTCTATGGTAAGATTACGATCTTAACGACTGGTACATACATGGCAAGTAATATCATGATCAGTGATGAAGTAACTAATTTTGGACCGGATAACGAACCAACAACGCCTAATTTATCACAATCATTAAGAGATGCGGGTTTAAAGACCTTTCGTTTAAAAACGGGTACACCACCACGGGTCTTAACTTCATCGATTGATTTTAGCAAGACATCATATCAACCAGGAACAGATGAGTTTATTTGTTTTAGTGATACGACAAAAACGATAAGACCTTTTGATAAACAATTACCATGTTATTTAACATATACCAATAGCGAAACGCATGATATCATCAATGCTAATTTACATCGCTCTAGTATGTATTCGGGGGTTGTTAAGGGCGTTGGGCCTCGATATTGTCCATCGATCGAAGATAAGTTGGTACGTTTCCATGATAAAGAAAGACATCAATTATTTTTAGAACCTGAAAGTGAAGCACTAGACACTACCTATGTTCAAGGTTTTTCAACATCTTTACCTCGCGAAGTTCAAGAGAAGATGGTACATAGCTTGGCTGGTTTAGAAAATTGTCAGATCGTAAAATATGCTTATGCCATTGAATATGATGCAATCGATCCTTTGCAAATGAAACCATCATTAGAATCAAAGATTATTGAGAATTTATTTACTGCTGGACAGATCAATGGTACCAGTGGTTATGAAGAAGCAGCAGGCCAAGGTTTGATTGCTGGGATCAATGCTTGCTTGAAGCTAGATGGCAAAGCTCCTTTGATCTTATCAAGAGATGAAGCTTATATCGGAGTCTTGATCGATGATCTAGTTACTAAAGGAACTAAAGAACCATATCGTCTTTTAACCTCAAGAGCAGAATTTAGGTTGTTGTTAAGACACGATAATGCAGATCAACGTTTGATCAAAAAAGGTTATGATCTAAAAACCATCTCCCAAGCAAGATATGACGCATATCTAGAGAAGATGGCAAAGATCCAAGAAGCTAAAGAAAGCTTACAAAAGATAAAAGTTAGTGCTAAGTCTGCGGGTAATGAATATATCCAATCTTTAGGTTACGAATCATTAACAGACTCTTTAAGCGCATATGATCTAGTAAAAAGACCACTAGTTAAGACTTATGAGCTAGCTAAGGTCATAGGATTAAACATTGACGAGCGCATTGCTAAACAAGTAGATATCGAAGTTAAATATGCAGGATATATCGAAAAAGAAGCACGTGAAGCTATGCGTTTGCAAAAAATGGATAATACATTGATCCCAGAAGATATCGATTATGAAAACATGGATAATCTATCTTTAGAAGGTAAACAAAAATTATTACAGGTCAAACCAAGGACCGTTGGGCAAGCTTCGCGTATTTCAGGAGTTAATCCGGCAGATATTGCGATCTTAGCAATGATGATAAAAAGAGGTAACTAACATGTATACAGTATTATGTTATAGCAAGTGTTCGACTTGCCAAAAAGCTTTAAAATATCTAGATAGCAAGCAAATAGCTTATCAAAAACAAGATTTGAAAGAAGATAAACCAAGCTATGAATTATTAAAAGAGCTAGTAAGTCGTAGCAATTTAGATATCAATAAATTTTTCAATACCAGTGGTTTGCGCTATCGTGAACTAGACTTAAAAAACAAATTAAAAACGATGAGCGATGAAGAAAAACTGCAACTTTTGGCATCAGATGGCATGTTAGTAAAAAGACCGATCGTATTTGATGAACATGTGGTGATCGTCGGCAAAAAAGAAGCAGCTTATGATGAATTGGGGTAAGGAATGATGAATTATAATGAAGTTATTAGTAATGTAAAGATCTATGGTTTTGATGAATCTGTCATGGGAAGCAAATACCCTATGGCTACTGATCTATCAACATTAAATAGTGAAGTTACCAATACGGTAATCAAATTGGCTACATCTTCGCAAGGGGAAGGGCATGATAATTTTATGAATGGGATCATCGTTCAATTTGACCTTACTTTCTCTAATAAAGCATGGGTCGAAGCTGAACGTTATCATTTTTTAGATTTTGTCAGCAGCCAATCAACGATGCATCGCATCACTAAATTTGATCTAGATAAGGCATATATCGAGTATGTTGATCCGCGCATGATCGTGATCATGAAAGAAAAAGTCGCCGCTTATAACGATTTGCTAGCTAAGATCAAACAAGCTAAAACAAATGGTGAAGATGTTAAAGCAGACGAACAAACTGCTAAAAAAATGTATCTAGAAATTTTATATTCTAATCCAGCGGGATTTAGATTATGTGCAAGGATGACGACCAATTATCGCCAATTAAAAACGATGTATCATCAAAGAAGAACCCATCGTTTACCAGAGTGGCAAGCATTTTGCGATTGGTGTGAAACGCTGCCATATAGCGAATTTATTACAGGTTTGAAATAAGATGATAAAACTATTTAAAGCTGTAATTGCCTTTAGTTTAATGTGCCTGCTTGTTGGCTGTAGTGA
>JALEMK010000046.1 GCA_022768265.1 Erysipelotrichaceae bacterium | reverse complement strand
TGTTTTAACTACTTACCATATGCACAAATGGCTTCTAAAGTTGCAAAAGATATCAAACATTTAGTTAATATTCCTGTTTTAACAGCAATGTCTAAAGAAATGGAAGATGTCATTGCAACAACTAAAGATGAAGTGCCTGTTGTGAAAATGCCTAAAAAAGGGGAAACGGGCTTAAATGACTCTTTAAAAAATATCTGTATGTTAGCAAATGCTTTACATAAGCAAGAAAACGTAGAAGATATTGTTAGTAAAGTTTGTTACTAAAAACGTGAGGGAATATTATGAAAAATAAAAATACCATGCATTTAGCTACAGCGAAATTATCTAAAAGATTTTTTGCATATCTATTAGATTATTATTTGGGATTATTATTATGTAGTTTGCCTATTGTTTTAGCTAATGGAATCATTAACCATGATGAAAGAATGCAAATGAATCTTTATTTTTTTGACAATGATCCTATTGTGCTATTTGCCGTGGCGATTATTTCGCTACTTTTTGGATATTTTTATTATTTGTATATTCCTGTAAAAAAGTGGAAAGGACAAACTTTAGGAAAAAGATTATTAAAAATTAAGATAATTAAAATCGATAATGATGATGTCGATTTTAAATCAATGATTTTACGTCAAGTCTTAGGAATATTTTTAATTGAAGGATCGATTATTTCGTGCAGTTCTGTACTACGCCAATTAGCAACTTTTATTACTAACATTAACTTTGTTGATTTAGGAATGAATATTGGCATAGTAATTACCTCAATTTCCTGTTTAATGATCTTTGTTACGAGAAAAAGATCGATGATTCATGATCTGATTGCCAAGACATATGTCGTAGAAGCATTAGATAATTAAGATGAAAGGATAGAATTTACATGCATTTTACGGAAAAAATTGAAAAAGTTTTAATGCCTATTGCGGAAGTTATTAGTAAAAATAAATATCTAATTTCAATTCGTGATGGTTTCTTGTGTGCTACACCATTATTAATCGTTGGTTCATTCTTTATGTTATTAGCTAACTTTCCAATTCCAGCTTATATGGATTGGTTAAGAGCAACAGAAATATTTGGTTATAGTTTAGCTTCAATTATTTCAGTTCCAGCTAATATTACATTTAATTTAATGGCAATTTTTGCAATTGTTGGTTTTGGCTATAGTTTTTCAAAACAAATAGATGTACAACCAGGATTTGGATCAGTTGTTGGGCTAGTATCTTGGTTTATGTTAATGCCTCAATATACTTTATTTACTCCTGAAGGAGCAACTGAAGCTGTTCAAGTAAGCAGCATTCCAATGGCTTGGGTAGGAGCAAAAGGCCTATTCGTTGGTATTTTCTGTGTATTCTTATCTTCGCATATTTATAAGTATATTTATAATAAAGGTTGGGTAATTAAAATGCCAGCAGGTGTACCACCAACGGTTGAAGAATCATTTGCTTCTCTAATTCCTGGTGGATTTGTGTTATTAGTTTTCTTATTCATTAACTTTGGATTTAGATTGACACCTTGGGGAGATGCATTTAATTTCATTTTTAATTTCTTGCAACTACCATTGCAAAATGTTGGTGATTCTTTAGGTGCTATGGTAATTATTTATCTATTCGCTCATATCTTATGGTTCTTTGGTATCCATGGAACTCAAATTACTGATACTGTATTTACACCAATTCTATATTCATTGTCTGCAGAAAACTTAACAGCATTACAAGCTGGATTGCCATTGCCACATATTATCAATAAGCAATTCCAAGATTTATTCGCAACCTATGGTGGTGGAGGCTCTACATTATCATTGTTGATTGCAATTTTATTATTCTGTAAATCAAAACGAGTAACAGAGCTTGCTAAGTTAAGTATTATTCCAGGTATTTTTGGTATCAACGAACCTGTAATTTTTGGTTTGCCAATTGTGTTAAACCCAGTTATTGGAATACCTTTTATATTGTTACCAATGATCAATATTATTGTTGCATACTTTGCTATGAGCATTGGTTTGGTTCCAATTTGTAATGGTGTAATCATGCCATGGACTACACCTCCTATTATCTCAGGTTTCTTGGCTAGTGGATGGCAAGGTTCTGTACTACAATTTGTGATGATTATAGTAGGTATATTTGTATATTTACCTTTTATCAAAACAGTAGATAAAGGATATTTGGAAGAAGAAGAAAAAGCAAAATTAAATGCTACAAATGATGAAGTTTCATTTGACGATATTTCATTTGATGAACTATAAGGAGATAATATGCATAAGTTAGGTATATCAATTTATCCTGAGCATTCAACTTTCGAAAAAGATTGTGCTTACATGGAATTAGCAGCTAAATATGGATTTAAAAGAATTTTTACTTGTCTATTATCTGTAGATAAACCCAAAGAATATATTCTAGAAGAATTTGGTCGTTTTATGGATAAAGCTCATGAGCTTGGTTTTGAAGTATCAGTAGATACTGCACCATATGTATTTGAACATTTAGGCGCAACTCCTTCTGATATTTCAGTATTTCATGAATTAAAAGTAGATATTATCCGCTTGGATGGTCATTTTGATGATTATTTGGATAAATTAATAACTCATAATCCTTACGGAATCAAAATTGAGTTTAACGGAAGCTCGGATGCAAATGTAGATGGATTAATTAAGCATGGTGCAGATGTACACAATATGATTATTTGTCATAATTTTTATCCTGAGAAATATAGTGGTTTAGGATGGAATACTTTTGTAAATTTCAATAAGAAATGGAAAAGTTTGGGAATGCATACAGCAGCTTTTGTATCAAGTAATGCAAAAGACACTTTTGGTCCATGGCCAGTTTATGAAGGACTTCCTACATTAGAAATGCATAGAGGATTACCTATTGATGTTCAAGTAAGGCATTTATTAGCTTGTGAAACAATAGATGATATTTTAATTGGTAATGCATTTGCTACTGAAGAAGAATTAAAAGCAATGGCTCAAATTGATTTGACAAAAACTACAATTGGAATTGAGTTATGTGATGACGTAACGGAAGAAGAAAAACATATTTTGTTTGAAATTGATCATGCAGGCAGAACCGATCATTCGGATTATTATATAAGATCATCAATTCCTAGAACAGAATATCGTAAAAAAAGCGTACCTTTCCGAAGTGCATCACCTGCAAAATTTACTAGAGGAGATGTAGTTATAGTAAATGATAATTTAGGACATTATCGCGGAGAATGTGAAATAATTCTTCAAGATATCGAGAATGATGGACAAAGGAATTTAGTCGGCAGAATTCCAGCTAATGAAATGATCATTTTAGATAGAATGGAAGAACATCCAGATCATATTTTTGGATTTGTTAAAAAATAATAATTAGCTAAACCTTTTGAATTAAAAGGTTTAGCTTTTTAGAATAATAAAATAGAGGAGTTTTTATGGAAGGTTTAGAATTAATTAGTTTTCAAATCATTTCTTCTGTGGGAATGGCAAGAAGTAGTTTTATAGAAGCAATAAAAGAAGCTAAATTAGGCAACATCGAAGAAGCAAAAAATAAAATTAAAGAAGGGGAAGATTATTTTACTAAAGGACATGGTTTTCACGCAGAATTGATTCAAAAAGAAGCTAGTGGAGATTCTGTTCAATTAAATTTACTATTAATGCACGCTGAAGATCAATTGATGAGTGCAGAGTCAATTAAGATTGTTGCATTAGAGTTTATAGATACTTTTGAACGTCTGAATGCTTTAGAAAAGAAATTATAAAATCACGATAGAAAGGTAACTACATGCTTACTGATAGGCAAAATAAACTTTTACAACTGTTGAAAAATAGTGATAAATGGATTACAGGGAAAGAATTAGCAGATATTTTGAATGTTAGTGATAGAACGATAAGATCAGATATAGAAAATATCAATAATTATTATTCTTCTAATGTAATAATATCTAATCGTCATAAAGGCTATAATTTTAATAATGGTGCTTTATTGAATAATGTAGAAACAGATCAAAAAAATAATATACCGCAAAATGCTCAAGAGCGTGTAATATATATCTTGCATGAATTATTATTTTCAAATAGATCTTTAAATTTATATGATATTAGGCGTGATATTTTTGTTAGTGAGTATACATTAGAGAATGATATAAAAAAAATTAGAGAAATAATCAGCAAATATAGTGATATTCGTCTAGTTAGATCAAAAAATCATATTAGCTTAGAAGGTAGCGAAAGCGAAAAAAGAGTATTATATAAAAAATTATTAGAAGAAGAGACAAATGGTAACTTCTTAAATATGGATGCTTTAGCAGCGTTATATAAAGATTTTGATTTGCTCAAGATCAAAGAAATTTTTGAATCTACGTTAAAAGATTATGATTACAACATTCGTAACATTTCAATGCCTATGCTTATGATGCATATAGGTATTTGTCTAGTAAGGTTATTACAAAATAATTATGTGCAGACTGATTTAAATAAGCAATACTTGGAAAATAGTGTGGAGTATAAAATTTCATACGATTTTTTTAGCAGAGTAAGTAAGATTCTTTCTATAAAAGTAGTTGAATCTGAAACTTTACGCTTGAGCGTATTGTTAATGTCTAAAAAAAATAATTTTGTTAATAATGACGAAATAACTATAAATAATGATAGATATCAAATATCAGCTATAGTTAATAACTTGCTAGAAAAAATCTTAGATAGATTTAATGTAGATATGCGTTATGACAAAGAATTAAGAATTGGCTTAGAATTACATATCATTGGTTTATTAGAAAGACAAAAATATAATGCAATGATTCAAAATGTATACTTACAACAAATAAAAATCAAATATCCACTAATTTTTGAAATGGCAGTATGGGCAGCTAAATTGTTAAATGAATATACTAATTTACCAGTCACCGAAGATGAAATTGGTTTTATTGCGATGCACTTAGGATCAGCATATGAGAGAAGCTCAAGTATAAATAAGCAGAAAGTGCTAATAATTTATCCAAAAGATCAAGTGCTTAGCAATATGTGTGATAATCGAATTTTATCAAGATTTGAAGAAAGGATAACCATTGTTGGACATCTTAATACATTTGAAGAAAAAAAAGTATTAGATTATAATCCAGACTTAATTATTACGACATTGCCATTACAGCACAATTTAAACATCCCAACAGTACAAATTTCGTTATTTTTTAACACAGAGGATGAAAGCAATATATTTTATACTTTAAATGACATCGAAAAAAAGAAAAATCATTTAGAATTTGAATGTTTTATTAAAGACATAATCTATCCTGATTTATTCCATATTGATTTGGATTTAGAAAGCCCTGAGAAAGTTATAAATTATATGTGTGATAAGATGTATGAAAAAGGGTTAATTCCAGATAATTTTAAAGAAAGTGTATTGCATAGAGAAACGTTATCTTCAACATCAATGGTGTATGGATTAGCTATACCACATGCATTCAATGTTGTTGCGATACACTCATGTATTTCTGTTGGAATTTTGAAAAAACCTATTAAATGGGGAGCATTTAATGTTTCAATAGTAATTATATTAGGAATAAGAGAGAATGATCAAAAATTAATGAAAATATTTTTTGAATGGTTAAGTAATGTAGTTAGTGATACAGCATCATTTTCAGAATTGTTAGAAATTCAATCTTATAAAGAATTTATAAGATTTGTAGAAAATCATTAGAGGATTCCTTAAATGATATATAGCCTCCTTACTGAATTTTCAAGGGGGCTATATATTAAAAGAACAGGAATCTTTTATTTTATATCTATATTAATGAAAGGATATATAAAGTAATTAATTTATCTTCAAAAAAGTAAGGTCTTCATGGTAAAAAGCACCATCAAGGTCAGTAATTATTATTTTTATTGCTATATTAGTGAAGCCATTTTTTAAAATTATAACTTGAATTATGGATAAATAAAATAGTAACAGTTATTCACTGTTACTATCATTGCAATTTAAGCAAACTTGATGATTCTTACAATTTTTTTGATGAACATTTTTGGCTAAAAATGCTAAAGCAGTGATACCTAAGACCGTAACGGAAATGGCAGTTGTAATGAATACAACATTTTTATTTATGTTTGACATGATGTCTCCTTGATAAGCTTAACTTATACCTTAATCATACACTAAATAAAAATAAAGTGGGATTTTATGATCTGTTAATTTTGAAGATGGTAAGTATAATGATCGTACTTGCAGTTTAACTAAGTTGTATTTCATGGTAAAGATATTTTTAAAACTATTTAGTTAATGTCTAAGAAAAATGTGAAAAATTAACAAATAAGTAAAAAACAGTTGTAGTGCTTGTTTTTTTGCTTTATTATCAATGCGAAAAATAGTATCATATAGGTGGAGGTTTACATGAAATACGCAATAGTAATGGCAGCTGGGAAAGGCACACGTATGCAATCTACCTTACCAAAAGTAATGCATAAAGTGTGTGACAAACCAATGATCGCTCATTTAATTGACAATCTTAAGCAATCAGATGTTGAGGAAATTGTAACGATCGTTGGTTATGGGCATGAAGTGATCGAGGATGCAATGGCTGGACAATGTACCTTTGCCTTGCAACAACCACAACTAGGTACAGGACATGCAGTAATGCAAGCTAAAAGCTTAAGCACTAAAAAAGGGAAGACCTTAGTTGTGAATGGCGATTGCCCTTGCATGAAAAGTGCAACTTTTGAAAGAATGTTTGCAGCATTAGATGATGCAAAAATGGTCGTATTAGGAGCTAAGCTAGAAGATCCTAAAGCTTATGGCCGAGTAGTAACCAACGAAGATGGTATGATCGAAAAAATAGTTGAATTTAAGGATTGTACCGAAGAACAGAAGCAGATAAATGTAATCAATACAGGAATCTATGCTTTTGACAACGAAGTATTATTTGCTAATTTGCCAAAATTAACTAATGAAAATCAACAAAAAGAATATTATATTACAGATTTAGTTGAAATTTTGTGCAAACAGGGGTATCCTGTAAAGGCAATAATTGCAGAAGATAATCAAGAGGTCCAAGGTATCAATGATAAGAAAGAATTAGCAGAAGCTAATAAGTATATGCAATTAGAAATTAATGCTCAATGGATGGAAAAGGGCGTTAATATCATTGATCCAAATAATACTTATATTGGACCTGATGTAACTTTTGCACAAAATGTAGTAATTTATCCAAATGTGTTTATCACTGGACAGACCGTTGTTGGTGCTGATACGACGATCATGCCTAATACTTATATCCAAGATGCAAAAATTGGAAATAATTGTTGGGTAGATACTTCAAGAATTATTGACACTGAAATCAAAGATGGTTCAAAAATAGGACCATTTCAAACATTATGTAAGGGAGAGAAAAAATAATGAAAGAAACAATTGTTTTCGCATTAAGTTCAAGCGTTGATTTAGCAAAAGAAATCGTAGAATTCTTAAATTTACCTCTTGGGAAAATATCAGTAAAGCATTTTGCTGATGGGGAAATTTTAGTAGAACCAGAAGAAACTGTACGTGGTCGTTCAGTATATATCGTGCAATCAACTTGTGCTCCAGTAACTGAACGTTTAATGGAAGTGTTAGTTGCTATTGATGCATGCAAACGTGCTAGTGCTGGTGAAATTAATATCGTTATGCCTTATTTTGGCTATGCTAGACAAGATCGTAAGGCTAAGGCTAGACAACCAATTACAGCTAAATTAGTAGCAAACCTTTTAGAAGCTGCTGGAGCAGATCGTGTAATTACTGTTGATCTACATGCAACACAAATTCAAGGTTTCTTCAATATTCCAATTGATGATCTAACAGCTATTCCAATGCTAGGTCAATACTTTAAATCAAAAAGATTTAATCCAGAAAATGTCGTAGTTGTTTCACCTGACCATGGGGGAACTACACGTGCTCGTAAATTAGCAGATACGATGGGAACAACTATTGCGATTATCGATAAACGTCGTCCTCGTCCAAATGTATGTGAAGCAATGAATGTTATCGGGGATGTTGAAGGTAAGATCTGTATCGTTGTTGATGATATGTGTGACACAGCAGGAAGCTTGGTTGCTGGTTGTAAGATCCTTGCAGAACATGGGGCTACAGAAATTTATGCTGCAGTAAGCCATGGTATCTTCTCAAAAACTGCTGTTGAATTGATCGAAGAAAGTCCGATCAAAGAAATGATCATTACTAACTCAATTCCTTTGAGCCCTGAAAAAAGAGAAAAATCAACAAAGATCAAACAATTATCAGTTGCTTACATGTTGGCTAAAACAATTGAAGCTATTCAAAAACATGAGCCAGTAAGTGATGTATACGAATTATTCAATGACTAAATAATTAAAAGGGGCTTAGTGCCCCTTTTTGCTTATAGGAGGTTAATATATGTTAAAAAAATTATTATTTGGTTTAGCTGTTGGTACTGTTGCCTTAGTTGCTGTAAGTTATAATAAGCAAAAGAAAAGTGCAATTTTAACCGATGCTAAGAAGTTTAAAGCTGATTATGAAAGTATCAATGATCTAAAACGTGAAAAAGATGGCAAAATTATCAGACATATTTCTATACCTGAAGAAAATCCAATGATTTATAGCAATTGTGAAGAAATCGTTAGTAAAATTGATGCTAAAGATAGTTTCGCTGTTTATTTTGGTTTTAATGAATGTCCATGGTGTCGTAGTTGTGTAGAAACGATGATTGCTACTGCCAAGGAATTAAATTTAGAAAAAATTTATTATGTTGATGTAAAAGAAGTAAGAGATATTTTGGCATTAAATAGTAATAATGAACTAATCATACAAAAAAATGGTGGTTCAGGATATGCTGAATTATTATCAAAACTTGATAGCGTGCTAGCAGATTATACCTTAAAAGATGCTGAAGGTAATGAAGTTTCAACAAATGAAAAACGTATCTATGCTCCTAATGTAGTGATCGTAAAAGATGGAGAGCCATTGATCATGATCGAAGGTACAAGTAAATTACAAAAAGATGCTAATGAAGAGCTAAGTGTTGAAATGATCAATGATATGAAAGAAATCTTTACTGCTGCCTTCGGATTGTTGAATAATAAAGAAAGCTGTGGGGTTAGAGGCTGCTAAGAATCATAAAAAGGGAATATTCCCTTTTTTATTATGTAATTTTTTAAATAGGAATTTATTACTGAATGCATTATAATTATTGTGTCAATTTTGTGAAAAGAGGTTTACATGAAAATAACAAAAATCGATATAAGTAATTATTTGAAAATAAATATCTTGATGTTAATCATAATTATTCTAAATATCATAGCCAGTGATGTGATATTTAGAATGGTGTTAAATTTAAATGTCATGGAACTACAAGCTTATGCTTATGATAAGTGTCTAGGGCTATTTGTAGGAGGTTTGATATTCTTACCATGGGGTTATCGTTTTAAGAAGTACATGACATTGTTATTTAGCTTTTCATATCAATTTTTAAGCTTTTATTTATTGATGAAGATTCAAAATGATATATTTATTATCTTGTTAATGAATAATATAGTTGAATTTTTGATGCAAGTAATACCATTTATCCTAGTATTTGGTTTTACGGTGTTTATTTTATTTAGGTTAGATAGATACTTTAGTTCGATCAAATTACCAAAAGCGTTGGGATTATGCGGTATTTTGATAATATGCTCAGCTTTTTTGCTATATCAAGGAATATATGGCTATATCGCAGCTGATTATGCAAAGACCAGTGAAAAAAGACATCCAGGATATGTTGAAAAATATCGGCATAGCTTGGATGATTATGAAGTAGTGGAGAAACTAGGGTTGTTTCGCTATGAAAAAACACTGATCGAAAATTATCAATATTCATTAAAAGCTCATGAAATCGATGAAAAAAGTTTAGAAGAAGCTAAGCAGTTTATGAATGATAATTTATATCAAGGAAACGTAAATGAGTATAGTGGCACAATGGCTGGAAAAAATTTGATCATGATACTTTGCGAGTCGCTAGATGATTCCATTGTGAATGAGCAATTGATGCCTAATGTTTACAAGTTGACCCAAAATAGCCTTAGCTTTGAAAATCATTATGCACCATTATTAAAATATCATACAAGTGACAGTGAATTTATCAGTCAAACAGGGATGTTTCCTTCACAGCAGTTTGGTAGTACATATATGAATTTTGCAAATAATGCCTATCCATATTCGCTAGGAAACTTATTTAAAGCTCAAGGCTATCAAACGAATGCTTTTCATAGTTTTTACGAATATTTCTATAATCGGGATGTAATGTATGATTCATTAGGAATAGATCATTTCTATGGAGCTAGAGAGCTTGGATTAACAGTAGATAAAAATGATCTAACCGGTTTAAATGGTTTTTATAAAGATGAAGAATTAATAAAAGATATGTTTAGGGTAACTGATCTTGAAAATCCTTTTTACAATGTCTTTTTGTCTTTAAGTGGACATTCTGCATATCGCGAAAATCGTCCAGATATTCAAGAGAAGCTAGCTATTGTCAATAGTTTAGAAGAATATAAAGATTATCCAATGGAAGCAAAATGCTATATTGCGGCGCAAATGCTTTTTGATGATGCAATTGGATATTTATTATCTGAATTAGAAAATAAAGGAATACTAGATGATACGGTGATTTGTTTGTTTAGTGATCATTATCCATATGGTATGGGAGATGAGGAAGCAATGGGATACATCGTTGATGATAGTTTGCCATACAGTCAGCATCATGTTTTGAGCTTGATTTATAATCCTGAATTACCTGCACAGAAAATTACTAATATTACTAGTACTTTTGATATATATCCAACGATTGCTAATCTATTTAGGTTGGATATCAGTGGAGCATATGTCATTGGTGATGATATCTTATCATCTAATCCAAGATATGTCTTGTTTGAAAATGGGGATGTATTAAATGATAATTTTTACTATAGCGTAAGCGATAATGCAGTATATGATAATAATATGCAAATTGTTTCAAGCTATGATGAAGCATTTAGTGATGCAATGGATGAAGCAAAAAACATCTTGGCATATGCCCAAGATGTTTTAAGAGGAGATTTATACAACTAAAAAAGACCCTTAAGTAGTGATAAGTATCATCTTTACTGGTTTGCCCTGTAAAGATGGTACTTATCATAGTTAATAATGGGTCATTTTTAATGTGTATTTTTGTGCATTAATGTGATTTTTTATTATCCTTAATTAATGTATTCGCTAAATTGTTAATGAGAATATCAATACCGATGAAAACAAGAGCTTGAGAGTCAACAAAGAACTTATTCTCGACAAAGTTAAATGTTGGTAAAATAAAATAAGTATTTACTTTATTTTTAAATTTGTGATGATCATTTTGCGTTATTAGAATAGATGAAGCATTGCATTCTTTTGATAGGATTATTGAATCTTTGATTACTGTTGTTTCAGCAGATAAGCTTAGGAAAATATTTAAATCACTAGGTTTTGAAATATTTATTTTGTCAGTAAAGATGCTAGTATCAGTAATTGCTTCAGCATCTATTCCAAGACTAGTTAGCCTGTATGAAAAATAAAGAGCAGCTAATCCTGTTTCGTGTACCCCTAAAATTCTTATTTTAGTGGCTTTTTTTATTAATAGAGAGAATTCGTCTAAGTTTTTAGATTTAAAACTAGCTGATAATTGCTTTATTTGAGTTGTATACAAATCGATAAATGAGTCGATATTTGAAGACTTATTCGTTTCAAATGATGATTGTAAGTATCTGGATACTTCATATCTAAATTCACTATATCCTCTAAATCCACATTTTTGACAAAATCTTAATAATGCCGATTTTGATACATTGCATTTTTCTGAAATTGTTGCAATAGGATATTTTACGATTTCTCTTAGATTATTTAAGACAAAATCCATGATTATTAATTCAGATTTTGTGAACTCATCTTTGTGTAGGTAAATATGTTGTAAAGGCGTCATGTTGAGGGTCTCCTTGCAAATTATATATCACAATATGGATGAAAAATCAATATAGGAAAAAGTTCCAAAAAATATAAAAAAAACTCTTGTAAACGATTACATTTTTTGGTAATATGTAATTAGTTCCAGAAAAAGTGGGAAAAGTTCTAATTGATTGTTGTGAGGAGGAGAGAATATAATGACGAATCAAAAGAGAAGTTTTATCAATGTTTTAACGGATTTTATAGAAAATCGTTTAGCACCCCCATTAGTTAGGATATCACAAATTAGATATTTACAAACTTTACAAAGAACCTTCATGGTAATGATGCCTTATCTTATCTTAGGATCTGCTGCAACATTAATTTTAAATTTGGGTGGATTGTTTGCAGAAGGAACTGGTTTAAATATGCCTGAAGTGGCTACAGCAATTAATAATGTGATTGCTAATATTAGACCTGGACTAACACAAATAGTATTTATTTCAATTAATTTAATGGCTTTTTTATGTGTGTTATTAAATAGTTATTTTTTAGGAGAACACTACAACTTACAAAATAAAAAGATTAATCCAATCGTTTGTGGGGTAGTGGGAATGATTAGCTTTTTATGCTTTATTGATTTTACAACTTTATCAGCGAATTTTGATTGGCCTGCTTATATTTTAGGAGCACCTAGCTTGTTTAGCTCTATTATTATCAGTATTTTAGCAGTTGAAATATATAGATGGTTTATTAATAAAAATATAACAATAAAAATGCCGGCAGGTGTTCCACCAATGGTTGCAGATGCTTTTACAAGTATTATTCCGGTAAGTGTTGTTGTTATAATTTCAGCATTTGTAGGTAGAAATATTGCGAATTTTGATTTTTTAAATGTAGTCAATGAATTATGCTCTCATTTGGTTGTTGGTGGAAGTACACCAATTGCGCAGTTTATTGCATATTTATTAGATAGAGTATTCTGGTTTGTAGGGTTACATGGATCAAATATTGTTGGATCTATCATGACTCCTATCTGGGAAGCAATGGTAGGACAAAACTTGGCAGATTTCACGGCTGGCAAAGAAATTACTTATGTTTTCTCTTCATTGTGGGTAAATTGTTATGTTAGATTGAGTGTTTTCCCAATTGCACTATTATTAGTTATGTCAAAAGTGAAAAGATTTAAAGTGCTTGGAAAATTAAGTATTGCAGGATCAATATTTAATATTGCAGAACCTATTATGTATGGATTACCTATCGTTTTAAATCCATTAATGTTTGTGCCTTGGGTAATTGGTGGTGCATTTATGTTTATATTTAATGTAGCATTAACGATGTTAGGATTAGTACCCCCTATTGTAGCTAATGTAGTATGGACTATGCCAGTTCCATTAATGGCATTTATCGGATCTGGATTCAAGATTTCTGCAATGGTAATTAGTATTATTAACATGGTTATCTTGTTCTTTATTTATTTACCATTCTTTAAGGTAATGGAAAAACAAGAATTAGCTATTGAAAAAGAGAATGAACAAAAAGAATTAATGGAGAATATTAATGGGTAAAGAACTATTAAATGAAGTAAAATATGATTCATTTCAAATGAATTATATAGAACAAGTTTTAGAATGTTGGAATAATACACTAGTAAATGATTTAATTACCAAACAAAGATTTATTGAAAATATTTTGTTAGATGAGAATTTTAATCCTAAACTTTTTAAAGTTGCAATTTTTAAAAATCAAATAATAGGATTTTGTTTTGGTATAAAAAGAAAAATCCCATATCTTGAAAGAGGGCTTGAACCTAAAAGAGGATGGATTAATATGGTTGGTGTTGATTCTAAGTATCAAAATATTGGTATAGGAACGATGCTAGTAAAACAAGTAGAAGAAGAATTGAAGCAACTTGGTAGTGAAGAAATTACCTTGTGTGCTTATAGTCCAAACTATTTCACACCAGGCATTGATGTGAAATATGAAAAGGGAATAAACTTTTTCGAAAAAAATGGATATATTTTTAAAGGCGAAGCAGTTAGCATGCAAAAAAATCTTTTTGATTATAATGTTAGTGATGATTATTATTCAAAAGTGAATGCTTTACAAAGTGAAGGAATAAAAATTATACCATTTGAAGAAAAATATTTACTAAGCTTAATTGATTATGCATTAATAAATTTTGGTTCAGGCTGGAAAAGGAATATTTTAATGGCTCTACAAAAGGGAGAAGCTAATGATACTATTTTATTATGTGTAGATGTGAATGATAATATTATTGGCTTTTGTATGAGAAAAATTGATGGGCATGATGAAAGATTTGGTCCAATTGGTGTTTCAGAAGAATTAAGATCAAAAGGATTAGGTGGAATATTATTTGAAACAATGATGATGGATATGAAATCTAGAGGAATACCTTCGTTATACTTTTTGTGGACTAGCGGAGCTGCTCAAAGATTTTATGAGAGACATGGTGTTAAAGTGTATAGAAAATATCGCTTATACAGAAAGGAGATATAATTATGAAGTATAAAAATTTAGTTAGTATTGGTGGACATCATTTAGATGCTGAGCTAATGGGCGGTCCATTATTAATCAAATATGCTAAGCAAGGGGCTCAATGTACATTTATTAATGTAACAGAAGGAAGATTAGAAAGAAAAGATGCAAGCGAGCAAGAAAAACAAGATTATTTGACCAAGATTAGAGAAGAAAATGAAAGTGTTGCACGATACATGGGATGTAATGCACTTAACTTGCATTATACAGCACAAACTTTGCCATCTGAGAAAGAATTTATTGATTTTTTAAAAAACTATTTTATCGAAAATAATATTGATTGTGTTGTAACGCATTGGCGAGGAACCATGCATCCTAGACACTATTATACATATGATACTGTAACAAAAGCAGTATTGGAATGTCGCGCACAAGGTCATGAAATACAACTTCTTTATGGTGAAAACTGTGAAGATCTAATAGGTTTCATTCCTACATGCTATGTATCTTTGAATGATGAAATTGTAAATACATGGATGAATGGGCTAAAGCACTATTCTATTTTTAACGGTAAGGTAAATAGTGTGCCATATGAACAATACTATACCGCGTTATTGAAAGTAAGATCTATTGAAGGTGGATGTCCAAGCCCAGTAAAAGCATATATGCATGCACCACTGTTTGATAATGAATAGTATATGATTGGTATTTCAAGCTATTTTCAAGATTTAAGTTACGAATACTTAAAGAAATGTTCTGAACTGGGTGCAAGATATGTCTTTACTTCATTACAAATTCCAGAAGAAGACTATTCAAATATTGATAAACAATTGCCTAATTTCATCGAAATGTGTTTTAAATTAAATCTGAGTTTAATACCTGATGTTTCACCAAATACCTTTGATAAACTTGGTTTAAAAAATAATGACTTTGGCAAATTGAAGGAAATAGGATTTAAGCATATTAGATTAGATTATGGTTTTGATGATGTAAATTATATAAAGAATTTAACAAAAGATTTTACGGTAATGTTAAATGCAAGCGTTGTTGATGAGCAATCAATAAAAAAATTAATTGCAGCTGAAGTAGACCTAAAAAAGATAATAATGACACATAATTTTTATCCAAAAAGATTTACTGGATTATCTTCCGAAACTTTGAAGCAAAAAAATGAAACATTTAAGAAATATGGATTAGTAATTCAAGCGTTTGTTCCAGGTAATAAAGTACGTAGATTTCCATTATATGAGGGACTACCTACTTTAGAAGAACACAGAGATAAGAGCAGTTATATAAGTGCGATAGATTTATTACATAATTATCATGTTGATGACATATTTATTGGAGATAGTCAAGCAAATGTAGAAGAAATCAGGTACATCTATGAGTATCAAAATAAAAAAAAGATGCATATTAGTGTATATCTTGATGATAAATATAAATACTTGATGGAAAAGGAATATACGGTTAGGAAAGATCATTCTAAATATAATTTACGCTTGGTTAGTCCTAGATTAGAAAATATAGAGGTCAAAAATAATATTTCTAGATGCAAAGGTGCTATAACGATAGATAATAAATTAATGGGTAGATATTGTGGTGAAATTCAAATCTGTTTGGAGGATCTTCCTGCAGATGCTAGGGTAAATGTGATTGGTTTTGTCAGCCCATATTATTTAGATTTGCTTAAAAATATAGATAATGATACAAACATTCAATTTATCACATTATAGAAATAGGAGAATTTAATTATGATAAAAATAAGATTATTTTGTGCAGCAGGAATGAGCACAAGTTTGTTAGTTACTAAAATGCAAGAATATGCATCAAAAATTAACTATGATTGTGATATTATTGCTTATCCGATAAGTGAAGTAAGCAAGTATGGTCATGATGCAGACTACGTTCTTCTAGGACCTCAAGTGAAATACGAGTTAAACAATGCCAAAAGGATTTTAGGAGCAGATAAACCAGTAGAGGCAATTGATATGCGCGCTTATGGTATGATGGATGGTGCAGCTGTTATTAGACAAGTAATTGAAGGCTTAGAAAAGAGATAAAATGTTTTGATATTAACAAAAAAATTGATAGTATTGATCAATTTAGTTTCAATGAAAAAAAGATATTGGACTTTATTGAAAAAAATGCTAATTATGTAATTAATGAAAACATAGCACATATAGCAAAAGCATCTGGGGTTTCTGAAGCAGCATTGGTCAGATTTGCGAAAAAAATTGGTTATGATGGCTTTTGGGCTTTGAAATTAGATTTGGTAAAAAAAATTAATGCAGAAGATCGTGCAATTAGTGATGAAATACTTGTTTTAAAAAGAATTATGTATAAAACACTGTGTAACCCAAGAAATATTGATGCGATAAGAAAATCAATAAATTTATGTATTAATGCAAAAGATATATATTTAATTGATGATACTGGTAACGATTTTGTATGCAAATATTTTCAATATGAATTATTCAACCAGAGGAATATAATTCATCATAGAGATAATCATTTAAGCATGATGAAAATGAGCAAAACAAAAGATAGTGATGTAATTATTATCCTACATAGTTTTTACAATAAAAATCCATTGCCTAAAATTTATAATAATCTGAATGCAAAGAAAATATTGATTACTTTAGAAGATGATAGATTCTTTAGTAATGTTGATGCTGTTATAAGAATTAGTTACATAGAAGATATCATGTATAGAGATATTATGATACGGGACTGTATTTTAAGTGTTTTTGACTTAATAGCACTAAATATGGATAGTTAATAAAAAGCTTGTAAATGAGTTACAAGCTTTTTTCGTTGTTGACAGTAATAGATAACTGGAAATATACTATACCAAGTAAAGGAGAATGTATAGTGAAAGACTTAATAGCGTTATATACTTCGTGGTTCAAGATGGGACTATTCACCTTTGGTGGAGGATATGCCATGTTACCAATGATACAAAGAGATGTCGTAGAAAAACAAAAGTGGGCTACAGAAGATGAGATCATGGATTATTATGCCATAGGACAATGTACACCAGGG